>CAUQOP010000133.1:0-3749 GCA_963519505.1 uncultured Flavobacteriaceae bacterium
TTCGGTTCCGATTTATGGATACTTTTTCCGATTATCGGAAAAGTTATTGTATATGCTTCTCTTTGAGTTTTATAAAGGTATTTAGCCTTTTGTCGGAGCGAGATTTGGTTAAACTTCTAAACCCTTTTTCTTCATCAATTTTATTAAAAGTTTTTTCATTTATATAATTATTTTCTTTGAGCCATTTTGCAAAATCCAAATGTTTCATACTGAAAATTAACCCTTGTTCTTTTAGTTCTTGGAAAATATAGCTAAAATCTACATATTCATCAACAATATGCTGTTCCGTATAATCCGAAAAGATTAAAAATGCTTCTGGACTTTTGAAAATATTTGTGTCATAATTGGTGGTATTCATATCGTCTCTGTTTTTGAGATACAGAGAAAATTCGGATATTTTAGCTAATGTTTCATTGTCATCAAATTTTGATATAATTTCTTGAAATATAAAATTTTTATCAATGTATTTTCCCCAATAGTTTTCTGTAAATAAATATATAATTTGTGAAATATCGGAGTTGTTAGCATTGTGTTTGAGCATCTTTTTGAGTAAAAAGACAAAGAAAATAATATGTTCATCAAATAAATGCTTTACATATTCTACTTCACACTTTTCTTCATTAATTATAAGATTAAAAAAGTTATTGGCTTTTTCATAATAATCTGCCATTGCATTCGGAAAATAAATAAATTCTATTTTTTCTCCCTCTCTTGTTTTGATAGAGTTTATATCTTCGTCAAAACGCAGTAAATTACTTGGAATGTATACATTAGATAAAGATTTTGCAATATCATTATTTTCTAATTCTATTTCAACTCTTGTCATTTTTTTCAATTTTTGTTATTAAATTATTTAATCTATCCGCTTTTTGTTTTTGGTTCATTTTTACATATCCTTGTAGTGTGGAAATATTTTTATGCCCTGTGGCAGAAGCTATATCTTCCAAGCTTATACCTTTTTCTGCAAGTAAAGTTGCAAAGGTTCTTCTTCCTGTATGAGATGAGACCAATTCATATCTGGGTTTATAAATTGACTTTTGTTTTCCTCCTTCGTATATTGTCAATTCTTGTTTCCTTTGTAGTGATTCACATAATTTGCAAACCTCCTTTATATAAGCGTTAAAATTACTTTCTGAGATGGGAGGGGGTAGCTCATAATCATATTTTTCAAATATTTTCCTTATAGGTTCTCGCAAAACTTGAATAATATTATCCTTTGTTTTCTGTTGCTTAATGATAATATAATCATCTTGAATATGATTTTTATTTAACCTTATAAAGTCGGAAAATCTTAATCCTGTATAACAAGCAATTAAAAACCTATCTCTTACCTTATCAAGTCTTGGATTAGATGATAAATCCAGAGCAGCTATTTCATCAAGTTCATTTTGTGTTAAAGCAATCTTCTCAGATTCTACATCTGGGATACCAAACTTCTTTAAGTTTATCCTTAAATCAGATTCTTTGATATATTTACAATCTATAGCATAGAAAATAATTGTTTTGAAGGCTTTTAGTTTCCTATGTATTGTTTTTTCTTGATATTTCTTAATATTTCTTAGAAAATGAATGAAATTATTTCTAAATTCATTAGTAAGCGTTTCAAACTGAATATCATATCCCATTTCCTTTGAATATTCCAAAAGATTGTTCTTCATCTGTATATATTTTTGCATAGAACTTATTTTATTTTCTGAAATCATTCTTTGTCCATATTCATCAAATGTTTCCATCAGTGAAATGTGTTTTTTCTTAGAAAATTGAGGTTTATTTTCAAAAAATTCCAATTCAAATAAACTTTTAAGTTCTTTTGGGTCTGGCTTTCTCCCATAGTTTTCTATTATCTTATGAAATAGTTCATTTATGGCACTTTCTATTTCATTTAAAATGGTATTGATACTTGTGAAATCTACTTTAATACTTTGTTTGGCTCTTTGCTTTGTTTTGTCCCAAAATATAGGCTCAATAGTTTGCTTGGTATATATCTTTGTAGTTTTATTATCGTATCTATACAATAAAATAATAGAAGTTTTTTTATTTGAATTAGGTTCTTTCAATACAAAAGAAGTATATCCCATTTCTAATATTTTTTGTTCAGAAACAAAGATACAAAAAGGGGATGGAAAAGGGGATAGATTTTTTAATTTTATTTACTTTTTATTTTGCTTAGTTAATTTGTTTTCCTTTGTAACCGTTTGATATAAAGCATAAAAAAAGATACCCTAAGGTATCTAAAATTAAACTTTGTGGAGCTGGAGGGATTCGAACCCTCGTCCAAACAAGCAACAAATAAACTTTCTACATGCTTATTTTGTTATTATTTTTCGACACAAAGCAGAGAACAAACACCCAACTTTATGCTTATCTTCTAAATTTTTTCGTCCTTTGGTCGAAGCTCCCAAAGGGCTTATTTCCGCATTTCCTATGCCCCAGAATCGGACGCCGCAGAACGGAGCTTCCGTGAGACATCTTGTTTCCTTACTATACTTCGGGAAAAACGCTAATCTTACTATACTTCGGATTAAGCAGCAAGAGCATACTCTTCGTTGCCAGTTAAAATTTGTAGCAAGGGATTAAAGAGATCGCGCTACGGTTCTCTGCATGCTTATTTACCCATTGGTCTTGCTGTCGAAACCGGTCAGCCCCAATGAATTTTGGGAGCAAATATAATGAAAAAATAAATGTACTGGGAGAATAAATTTTTTTAAAAATTATTTCTTCACCTGTTTCAGCCATTCCAAATAGCCCCTTACCGCCATTATCGTAAAAACAAGATACTGCAAGGAGGTGATTCCCAGTCCCTTGTAGAGCATCATCGGAACACAGATTAAATCGCCCACAATCCAGAAAAGCCAGTTTTCTACCTTTCGTTTCGCCATGAACCACATCCCGATGAGAAACAGAGAAGTAGTGAAAATATCCAGCCAATTTGCCCAGTCAAGCTGTTGAAAACCAAGACTTACGCCGTTCATAGAGAAATGATTGTCTATAAAAGGTTTAAAATAATAAACTCCACAGACTGCCACAAAACTCATCGCAAACAGATTTAGTCCCACCAGCCAGTCTTTTTTTTTGGCAAAATCTACGCTGATGATTTGGTTTTCTGTGTTTTTGTTCCAAGAAATCCAGCCGTAGATGCTCATAATGCTGTAATAAACATTGATAAGCATATCGCCCAAAAGACCGAAATTAAAGAGAATATAAACATAAATCGTAGTGCTGATGATGCCTGTGGGATAGACCCAGATATTTCTTTTCACGGAGAAAAAAACACTCAGCAGACCGAAGAAAGCTGCCACAGCTTCTAAGAAAATTTGGAAAAAAGTATATTCCTCGTAAGGTTTTATAAAAAGTTCATATGGATTCATCAGCCCAAAGATAAGGTTATTTTGATTATATTTGTGTCAATATTTAGATTAAATTTTTTGAACAATAGAGAATTATTAAAAATGCCGCTTGAAGAGTTGTGGCAGCTGTTCCCAATCGAATTAGTCCCGCACAATACTTTATGGGAAAAATGGTTTCAGGAAGAAAAACAATATTTGGAAACTATTATAAATGAGGAAGTTATCATTAGTCATATAGGAAGCACAGCGGTTCCTTCCATTTGGGCAAAACCAATTATTGACATCCTTATAGAATGCGATGATAAAAATAGTCTGAAAAATATTTCTGATATTTTGGACAAAAACCAGTATCTCTGCATGTCTCGTGATAAAGATAGAATGGTGTATAACAAAGGATACACC
>CAUQOP010000134.1:0-3734 GCA_963519505.1 uncultured Flavobacteriaceae bacterium
ATGATGCATTGTAATTGAGGCTTAATTTATTATTAAAGAACGAATTCTGAGCATTGATGTTGATGTACGACCACTTAAAGGTAGGCGCAGCGGCATTGTAGCTGAAATTCACTCCAATGTTTTCAAAAAGTTTTATTTTCGTTACTCCTGTAGAATCTTTTTTTGATAGGACTTTCATTTCAATATTATTATTAAAATTAAAAGTAACTGATTTTGAAAGACCTACACCAGGCGAACCGTAGACTCCGTTTTCAAAAATAGAGTACGAAATAGGATTTCCTGTAGCATCTATGTATTTTTGGTAATATCCCCAGCTTTCACTGCTGAAATCAGGATTGTAGGAAAAACCAATGCTCGGCGTGAAGACATGTCTTACCGCTTGGATTTTGCTGTTTTTCCCGAATTTAAGCATTCCATAGAGAGTGGTCTGCACGGAAGCACTCGTGTTAAAGGTGCTAAATCCAGTGATGCTCTTTACATCTGTGGTTTCTACGGCGTTGGTAGCAGAGTTGTAGTTTTTTCTAATGGTTTTATTTGTCAAAACATTATCTGCGGATGCGGATAGTGACAGGTTGAAATATCGCAAAAATGTAGTGGTGGTGCTGAATGTAGATACATTTCTAGCTCCATATTTCATTTTGTCCCACATGGTTTTTGTGAACATTTCGTTTTGCTGTGCATTGACTTCGTTTCTAAAATCAAATTTAGTATTTACCGTGATGTTTTCTATTAGCCCTTTTCTTACACCATCTTTAGCTTTGAATAGATAAAACTGATTTACACTCGCGGTGAGGGATGGAAGCCTCAGGTTAGTTAATCCAGTAGAAAAGTTCTGCGAATAGGTAAGGTTTCCAGTAAGTGTTACAGGTAGGTTTAGAAATCTTTTAGTAAGCGTAATAGATGAGTTCTGCTGGGCATTTAGAACATCTTGATTGAATATATAAGAGTTGTTGATGTTGTTATTATAAAATCGGTTACTTACAATATCCACAGAAGCGGATAGTTGCAGGAAAGGATTAGCTTTTGCATCTTGCTGATGAGACCAATATATTCTATAAGTACTTGATTTCGAATAAGAATCAAGACCTTTTATTCCTCTTATGGTGGTTCCTATATCACCGCGGAAAGTACCATTATATTTGTAGTTTTTCTTGTAATTGACCTCTGGGCGGATGTTCCAGCTTCCTTTAGTATAGTAGTCAGTGAGTATTTTTAGGTCAAAATGTTTCCCCAAAGGCTGGTAATATCCTAAACCATTGAGATAAAATCCTACATCTGCTCTTTCCCCAAAACTAGGGATGATGAGCCCCGCACTTCTTTTCTCAGTGAAAGGAAGTATGGCGAATGGTAGAGCCAAAGGCGTAGGAACCTGCTCTATATAAAGCTGAATAGGCCCTGTAACCACTTTCCCTGAATTTTTTCCTTTGACAAGTTTTAGGATGGGAGCGGAGAGGTGGTAGTCAGGAAGGGTGTCTTTTTTAGCTCTGAATAGCTCATCAGTCGTAAAGAAACCTCTTCTCATGTAGAATACAGAGTCGTTTACTTTCTTGGTTTTTTCGGCTACGATAGCCCCTTCGTTTTCCTCTGTTCTAGCGTTGTAGGCTATGGCTTGTTTGGTTTTATAGTTGTAGCTTACCTCGTTGTATTCATATTTTTTGCCGCCCTGTGTGGCCACGGCAGGATTTGTTATTTTTCCTGAAGAATCCACCATTCCCCTTGCAAAAATAGTTCCTCCTTCCCAGTCTATACTGATGTAGTCAGCCTCTATCTGCATGTCCTGATAGTTTATCTGGGCGTTTTTGTTAAGGAAAGTCATTTTTTTCTCAACATCAAAACGGCTGTTTTCTGCTTTACTGAGCAATATGTCCTCTAATTGTTCGTTTACTACAACGACAGTATCTTTTTTCCCTTTATTTTCTTCAATGTTTTTAGGGTTTGTTTGTGCTAAAAAATTGTTAAAAATTAGGATAATTAAGATTTGTACGGTAAATTTGAACTTTTTATTTATCAATGGTAAGAATTTAATGCCCCAAAAATAATAATTTTAAACAGATGAAAATAAATAAATTTTTAATAAGAGCAACTTTAACAGTAATTTTAACATTATTTTTCATCCCAGCTTATGCTCAAAATAAGAAGTTTACTGTCGTTTTGGATGCTGGTCATGGTGGGTCAGACCCAGGTTCATACAGAACTTTTTCGGATTTGGGAACTCTGAACGAAAAGGATATCACCTTGGCTGTCACTCTATTGATAGGGAAGAAATTAGAGAAAAATAAAGATTTCAAGGTTATATACACTAGAAAAACGGATGTTTATCCTACACTTACAGAAAGAACAAGTTTAACCAACCGAAGTAAGGCAGATTTATTCGTATCAATGCATTGTAACGCTTCCAAAAGACCAGAGGCTTATGGGTCAGAAACTTTCGTACAAGGACCAAACCAAAACAAAGAAAATTTAGAAGTAGCAAAAGCCGAAAACGATGTGATCTATCTTGATGAGCAGGATAGAGAAACCTTTGCTTCTTATGACCCAAATTCCCCAGAATCTCTAATCGCTCTAAAAATTCAGCAAAGTAAATATTTAGAAAGCAGTCTTTTATTGGGAGGACTTATAGAAGATAACTTTGTGAATAAAGATAAAAGATATTCAAGAGGTGTGAAACAGCAGAACCTCCATGTTTTACGAAGAAATGCAACACCTTCAGTTTTAGTGGAAATGGGTTTTGTTAGTAATTATGAAGAAGCTAAATATATATCCAGTCAAGAAGGGCAAGAAGCTATAGCGGAGTCTGTATATCAGGCTATTGTGAATTATAAGAAAAGACTGGACAGAAATGTAAAAGCAGAACCAGTAAAAGAACCAGAAAAACCAATGAAAACGGACAGTCGTATCCTGCTGATGAGTTCTGTAACCAAATATAATGAAGTAGACCCCGCATTCAGAGGTTTGAAATATATTTTGACCATAAAAGAGGGTTCTATGTATAGATACTATTACAGCACGACTAATTATGCATCTATACGAGATGAAAACTTGAAAACAGCTAAAGATGCTGGATTTAAAAACGCTACAGTGGTTAATTTTACACCTGACCAAAAGTTATCACAAGGTTATTATACTATAGAACTAGCCGCTTCACCATCAAGGCTGCCAAAAGATTCTCCTGTAAATAAAATTTCTGATGTCAAAAGAGAAAAAATAGGAGACACACATTACTATACTGCAGGAAATGTAAAAACCCTTGAAGAAGCCGTAAAACTGAGAAAGCAGATGGAGGAAAAAGGTATAAAAAATCCCGTGATTCAAAAAAATAATAAATAATTTTTCAAAAAAATTTGGTGGGATAAAAAAAGTTAGTATATTTGCAAACGCAAAAAACAGTTGGCCCGTTCGTCTATCGGTTAGGACTCAAGATTTTCATTCTTGCAAGAGGGGTTCGATTCCCCTACGGGCTACAAAAGAAAGACCTTTGGTAACTATCAAAGGTCTTTTTTGTTACTTTTATCAGTGTGTTTTTAAAAATAACGAATATCCTTTTATGTGATGAAAGTAAATCTTACACAAAATAAAAATCTAAAAATATTCAAAATAATTTCTCAGGTCGCCCATGATAGAGGGCAGTCTGTCTATGTTGTCGGCGGGTATGTTCGAGACTTGCTGCTTGGTAGAAAATCTCCTACGGATATAGATTTTGTAACGGAAAGCAGTGGAATAGAACTGGCACAAGC
>CAUQOP010000135.1:0-3712 GCA_963519505.1 uncultured Flavobacteriaceae bacterium
GTTCTGACTCTGATGAAAATGCACAAATAGAAGCTGCATTCCACTTCTCAGGAAGAGAAATTTTCTAATTAAACAAATAAAAAGATTACCATTTGGTAATCTTTTTTATTACTTCATTTTAAGGTATTGATTTATCATTATTTTTATATTTCCCCAATCATTATGAATTTCTTTGAGACCTAAAAATTCTTCTTTTTTTAATTCTTCTAGTTTTGCAGTATATTCGGAATGAACTAAAACTTGATTGCTATAAAGTTTTAGTAAATCTTCCTTTTTTTGTTCAAAGCTTTTTAATTTTTCTACTTTGGTTTGGTGTTCTTTTATTCTTTCAGTTATTTGGTGTTCTTTTTCTATTTTAGTTTCTATTTGTTTTAGTTTTTCTTCATATTCGTTTTGAGAGATGAGTTCACTTTGTAGGGCGTTTTTAAAATTTTCTTTTTGTTGTGTTAGTTTTTGTGCAGTAAGTTCAAAAAGATTTAAATAATATGTAATACTTTGATCCATTCCCATAAACTTGTTTTCTTTAGGCTTAGGTCTAGTATATATTATAGCTAAACTTATTCCTATACATGAAATATTCAATATAATATTTGTAATAATCCTATCAAGGTAATTAGGAGGATAATTGTAGGGATAATCACTATTATCATATAATGTTAGCCTAAACAACCCCATTAATAAAGAAAATGAACAGAAAGCTAAAAGAGCTTTGGGAAATGTCTCTTTAAAGGTGTACTTTTCATTGATACGACTGATAATAAAGGCGATGATACATGCAATAACTGCCTTTGCTGCTATTTCTCCCATAAAGTGTAATTTTTTTGGCAAATATAAACAAAAGTTATCAAAAATGATAACTTTAAAAACGGGAATAGTTATCAAATTTGTCAACTAATATAGTTGTTCAGATTGGATAAATTATCACTTCAGGTAAAAATAGGCAGGCGCATAAAAGAACTTCGCGAGAGCAAAAATATTTCGCAGGTGGATTTGGCGTATGCTTGTGATTTTGAAAAATCCAATATGAGCAGAATAGAAGCAGGGAAAACCTGCCCAAATATCTATACACTTTACAAAATAGCCCAGCATTTGGAAATAAATTTATCTGAACTTGTTTCGCTCTCAGTTGAAATATAATTTGGATGAAATTAAAAAAGCTGTGTAATATTACACAGATTTTTTATTTATATAGATAAATATTAAAAATCTAAGTAAAAAGACTTGATATAAAAGAAATAGCTGACTGTAGTTCCGTCAGGCTTTTGTACTTTTAGTTCGTCATAGTAGGATTTTCCTTCGTTTATCAATGCTTGGCTTATAACTTTGCATCCTTCGCAGTTTTCTCTAATGTATTGGTATTCTTCTGGTACACTGTTTACTTTTATGGGATTGGAAATAGAAAGACCCAGTTCACCTTTTTTCTTGTTTTTCTCAGGGGTTTTTCTTGTGTCAATAAATTCATAATCAGATTTATTCATTTCTACACCAATGTGCTCAGCTTTGAATTTAACTTGATTTTTATTTAAAACTTCGTAAGAATAGGGGTCAGTTTTTTTTGTGAAATCATGGAATTCATAGAATTTTCCATTTTCTACCCACCAAGTTCCTGTTTCTTCAAAGCTAGAAACATCACCATTTTCTTCGACTGTGAATTCAAGGGAAAAAGAACCGTTTTTAAGTCTTTTCATTACCCAGCTTTTTTTCACACCTTCCATTTGATTATTTTCTTCTGAACCTGCCCATTCTCCTACTAGCCTGTTGTCTATTTGTTTTCCATCAGGTAATGTACTAAATGTTCCTGAACAAGAAAGCACAGCAAAATAAACTAAAAAAGCAAATAAAAATTTTAGATTTTTCATAATGATTAAATTTTTTTAAATCGAAACAAATTTACATTTATTTCTTTATTTTTTTAAGGTCAAAACAAGATTTTTTAAAATAATTAATGCATTTAATTTTTTAAAACTTATTTTTGTGTTTATTTTATTTTTATGATAAAGAGTATTCCCATAGAGCGGATTTTGTTTTTGGACATTGAAACAGTTCCACAAGTTGGAAACTGGAACGAAGTCTCTGAAGAAGAAAAAAATCTTTGGGATAAGAAAACGCTGCGGCAGCGTGGCGAAGATGTCTCGGCGGCAGATTTCTATCAGGATAGGGCAGGAATTATGGCAGAATTTGGAAAAATCATCTGTATTTCTGTGGGAATGCTGGAAAAAGATAATCGTTTGAAAATCAAATCTTTCTATGGCGATGATGAGAAAAAACTGCTGGAAGATTTTGGAAATATATTTAACAGTCCCAGACTGCAAAATATAATCCTCTGCGCCCATAACGGCAAGGAATTTGATTTTCCGTGGATTGCCCGAAGGATGCTTGTAAATGGTTTTCAGCCGCCTGTTCCGTTCCAGACTTTTGGGAAAAAACCTTGGGAAATTTCGCATTTGGATACCATGGAACTTTGGAAATTCGGCGATTGGAAGAATTTTATTTCTTTAGAACTGATGGCGCATATCTTTGGTGTTCCTACACCAAAGGATGATATTGACGGCTCTCTTGTGGCAGAAATTTATTATAAGGAAAAGGATTTGCAGAGAAGAGTGGAATATTGTGAAAAAGATGTTTTAACTTTGGCGAATGTTTTCCGAAAAATGAGACAGGAAGATTTATTGACGAAATCCGAATAATTAGAGAAAAGAGAAATTATATGAAATTAACAGATGAACAAATCGCTTCGCTAGGAGAGGAGGTTATAAGGGTGCTAAAAACCATCTACGACCCAGAAATCCCTGTGGATATCTACGAGCTGGGGTTGATTTATGATGTGCAGATAAGCGATGAGGGCGAAGCAAAAGTGCTGATGACCCTGACTACGCCCAACTGTCCCGTAGCGGAGAGTCTTCCGATGGAGGTGGAGGAGAAAGTAGGTGAAATAGAAGGAATTACAAAATCCAAGGTGGAGATAACCTTCGAGCCAGAATGGGAAAAGGACATGATGAGCGAGGAAGCTAAATTTGAATTAGGATTATTATAAAAAACACTGATTTTCAGTGTTTTTTCTTTTGTGTTAATTTCGTTAAGAAATGCGCTTGTTTTTTTAACCTTTTTTAACAAAGCTTGTTTTTGCTCTATTTTAGGAGGATAGCGGTTTAGTTCTGGTTTAAAATATCAAAGAAAAAACATTAAAGAATGAAAAAAATATGAAGATTCTATAAATGGGCATAAATTTGTCTCGTAACTAATAAAAAATGAAACTATTTGACATGAAACGACTTATTTTTTTTGGTCTAATGGCTTTTACACTTGGAGCTTCATTTGACAAAGAAAAAGGAGTAAAAACGAGCACAGCTTCATATTACCATGATAAATTTAATGGTAGAAAAACAGCAAGTGGTGAGATTTTTGACAATAAAAAATTAACAGCTGCAAATAAAACCCTTCCATTTGGGACAAAGGTAAAAATTACCAATTTGAAGAATGAGAAAAGCGTAATTGTAAGGGTAAATGACAGAGGGCCTTTTTCTAAGAAAAGAGCTTTTGACCTAAGCAAGGCAGCATTTAGTAAGATAGCAGACCTCAGAAACGGTATAGTTTCTATAAGTTATGAGGTTGTGGAATAAGATAATTGTATACTTTTAATTTTTAATCTGTTTTATTATTTTAAAAACACACTTTCTCAAAATGGAAAGTGTGTTTTTAATTTGTATTTTAA
>CAUQOP010000136.1:0-3645 GCA_963519505.1 uncultured Flavobacteriaceae bacterium
TACCCGCAAAAGGCACTCCTTTTATAGTGAAAACTTTAGTGGATAGAGTGTTCAACGTCCCTCCTGTAAAAGCATTGAAAAATCTAGAACCTATAGTATAATAACTTGTAGCCCCATTGTTTTCTACAGCATGCCCAGCTAATCTAATATCAGTAGTATTGTCAGATGGATTAAAATGGTCAAATCTTACTTTACGATTATTCCATACTAATATTCCTGTTCTATTCCATCTATTTCCGCTAAGACTAGCACTTAGTTCTGAAGATAAGCTAGCAAAAGTTTTCTTATAGAAAGGTATCGCCATTTGTTGGTAAACACCATGAGAATTGTCTTTATATTCTTTATCTACAATTCCTGTAACTTGAGTTTGTGGAGTTTGATTATCAATATAAAGCTGACCATATTTTATGACATCCCCTCCATTAACTATATCACCATTTGTTATACCAGGCTTAGTCCATAAACGAAGGATAAAGTTCCCGCCATTTGTTTTATCAGTATTTGATACAGTAACAGTTTTAAAACCACCACCTACAATCATCACATTACCAAAATTATCTATCACACCATCAGCGACAGTTTTCACTTCTCCACCACTATAGATAAGAGCATCTTCTTTTATATGAAGACTTGCTTGGTCTTGAACGCCTAATAATGATTGTGCATTTGCTGAAAAAGCAAGAGACAATAGACCTAAAGTAAATATTTTTCTTTTCATATCTATAAAATTTGTATTTTTTTACACACTAACTTCAATCGGCAAAGTTATAAAAAAAATGTTAAAAACAAAAAAATATTTGAATTTTAAAGTGTTAAAATTTATATTTTGCTGTAAAACCTACTCTTTCCATTCTTTGTTTTTGATGGTTTTTAGGAGCGTTTGAAATTCATCAGCAAGATAGAACTGAGAACCTATGGCATCAAAAATAGCATCTTGGGTAAGCACCCACTGAGGAACCTCATCAGGAATCTTGCCATCATTACTATCAAAATAGTCTTTGCGCCATTGCTCACTATCGTAGTATGTGACGAGCCTATCATAGTCTGGCTGGACAGCTTTCCATTCTTCTAATACTTTTTCAGCTTTGGTGAGAATAGCTTCTATTTTTATTAAAATATCGTTCATCTCGCGGATGTTTTCGTATCGATCTTCCATTTTGGAAATATTTTAAAATTATCAACTGAATATTTCTATTCAAATATAAGAAATTATGTGATAAAGAAGATAATAATATAGAATAAAATAGGAATAAATAGCAGTGATAGTCCTTTTTCAGTCTTGAAAATTTTTTCATAATATTTTCCTACAAGCAGATTTAACACAAATATAGCAAAGTAAGCCAAATTTTGATAAAAATCCATAATTTCTACAAAGAGATGATAGCGGTTTACAGAATTTCCTTCAGCAGCAACTCCTATAATCTTAGGTTTGCTGGAAAAACTTGTCTTGTAAACAAAATCATCTTCTATTTCATAATAAGTGATTTTGTCTCTAAATTTTATTTCAGGCAGGTCGATGAAGGAGAATTTCTTTACCCTGAGATAAATGTCCGCTTTGCCCTCTCTGCTAGGCTCTTTCATTTGTTTTACTTCTTGTTCTGAAGCCAGATAAATATCCAGATTTCTCTTTCTCTTTCCCCAATAATGACATCCCTTCACCCAGCCAGTTTTCTTTTCTAAAGAGTCAAGATGGTTTAACATGTCAAAGGTTTTATAAAGAACAAAAACATTAGGCAGACAGAAAATAATGATAATGAAATAGATAATGCGTTTTTTCATTTAGAGCTGATTTAAAGCAAAGATAATTATTTTTCGCCTGTCAATTCATAGATTTAATATTCTCATTTGATTTTCGCAGTTTTTCCATGAAATAAAAACATCCTCTTTGTCTTATGTATTGAGCATTAAAAATTAATCCTTACATTTGTAGCTATGAAGAAGTTTTTATCCCTAATTCTAAGTAGCATCTTACTACTAAGTGCTTGTAATAGAACCACAACAGAAGAACAAACATCCTCTATTAGTAAAGAGACACCATATCTTACAGGAACTTTTGTCCAGCTTTTTGGTAAAAATGATTGGACAGTTTCTCAATGGGAAAAGTTTTTTTCTGAACTTAAAGAATTAAAAATCAATACAGTAATAGTACAATATACGGCTTTCAAGAATGCGTATAATGATATTACTTGGTTTGACTCGGCAAATACTTTCACCTCTCAGAAGAGCCACCTTACCTTAGCGCGACTCTTTGAGGCATCACAAAAGCAAGGTATAGAAGTGCATATAGGGCTTCACTTTGATGAGACTTATTGGCAAAACCAAACAAACAGGGCTTGGCTTCAGCTTAATGCTCAACGATGTATTGACTTGGCTAGAGAAATTAATTCAAAGTTCAGGAATCATCCTGCTTTCAAAGGTTGGTATATCCCTCACGAGCCAGAGCCTTATGCCTATGGTTCTGATGAAAAAATGGCGCTTTTTAGGGATATGTTTGTAAATCCTATTGCTGATGCACTTCACAGTTGGGGCGGCAAGCCTGTTTCTATAGCGGCTTTTTGGAATAGCAAACTTACTTCTCCAAACCAATTACAACATTTTATGGCAGAACTTGGAAAAAGCCACCTGCAAATCATTATGTTACAAGATGGGGTAGGAGCAAAGCATGTAACGCTTGACCAATTGAATACTTATTATCAAAGTGCTCAAAAAGGACTTTTTGAGGAAAACAAAAACTACAAAGGAGCTTTCTGGACGGATTTGGAGACTTTTTATTCGCCTACGGGGGAGTATCCTTTTACGCCTGCATCCTTTGACAGGGTAAAACAACAACTTTCCATAGAAACAGCGCTTCCTAAGGTAAGTAAAGCTGTCTCTTTCCAGTATTATGATGATATGAGTACGCTAAGCCCTCACAAGGCGCAAGCACAAGCACTCAGAGAAGCTTATAAAAAATGGTTAAATCAGAAATAAAATTTCTTTATCTAAAATATTTAAAAATAAATCTCTGTCCGCTGTAGAGAGCGACTCTGTTTCTAGAAAAAGACCATAATCCAAATCCCATTTGATTTTCACGGTTTTTTCCATGAAATTGAAATAAAAAATATCCGCTTCGGGTGCCATTATGTATTCTAAAAAGGTGAATTCTTGTAGGTTTTTGAGGCGTTCCATCAGCTTTAGAAATTCTTTATGAGTAATGCTCTCTAGTGATTTGTTCATACCTTATTTTATATCTTTTTCTTCCATTGTTTGCCATAGATAGCATAGTAAATCTGTTCTTCGTAGAATTTGTAAAAGCCATGTGTTTCTTTGCTGGAAGCAAAAAAGGCTTCTTTTTCTTTGAGAAAATTGATTAAAAGCTGTTTTTTCTCTGGATTTTCTATTTCTTTAGCTAAATTCTTGAACACTATATCAAACTGCGCGGAGGTAATTCCCTGACAGATAAGTGGTAAGGAATTTTCATTTACTCCATAACGGTCAATTAGGGCGCTTACGAAGTATTTATGCACCATCTGATGCTCATCATCCAATAGCTCAAAATACTTGCTTACCAATGGGAAATATTCTTCTCCTATCAAGCCTAAACCAAAGACTGCATAACTGCCAGGCATACAGCTCTTTTCGCCTTCTTCTACATCATTATACCAC
>CAUQOP010000137.1:0-3585 GCA_963519505.1 uncultured Flavobacteriaceae bacterium
TTCTGAAAAATAATGGTAAAAATGTGTATCATCACGAGATAAAATCCATCCACGGGCACGATGCCTTTTTGATGGAATATGAACAACTAAACGAAATTTTAGGTAAAATTTTTTAAAAATCAACATGATATAATATGGAAGAAAATAATGTAATCACGATTTACAAAAATAAAGCGATAGTTAATTTCGAAGGGAGAGATTTCTTAGGGCAGATAGGGATAGATTCTCGTATTTTTAATGCTTTGCAGAATGCGGGAGTCAGCGTAGGGGTGATTTCTCAGCAGGCGATAGAAAACGGAATTTCTGTTTTGGTGGATGAGCATCAGGCAGAAACAGCGGTGGAAAGCCTTAGAAAAGAATTTGATAAGGAACTGAAAAGCGGAATCGTTAGTCAGATTTATAGTATTGATAATCTGGCTGTTATAGGATTGGTGACGGACAATTTCCAAAAGATTCTTTCGGAATTACAAAAAAATAAAATATTCCCTCTGCTTCTCAATCAGGTAGCGTCAGCAGGAAGAGTTAATTTGGTAGTTTCTGATAATCAGGTAGATAAGGTAAAAAACATTGTAGAAACTGAGATGTTTGGGAAGGTGAAAACCGTGCATTTGGTGCTGGTAGGGCATGGAAATGTGGGCAGTACGCTGATAGAGCAGATTTTGGATTCTTCATATGATATTCAGAATAGAAAGCGTATCAATTTGAAAATCATCGCGATAGCAAATTCTAAAAATATAGTGTTCAATAAAGGTGGTTTTGGTAGCGACTGGCGACAAAAAGTGCTTTTTGGCAGTTCGGAAAACACATTACAGGATTTGTTTCAGTTTGTAAAAGAAAATCAATTTGAAAACTTGGTTTTAGTCGATAATACTGCGAGTAAAGATTTTGTAAAAAACTACCCTACTTTCGTGGAAAATGGTTTTGACATCGTTTCTTCCAATAAGATTTTCAATACTTTACCGATACAGGAATACAGAAATCTGCGAAAAACTTTGGATAAAAACAAGAAAAGATATCTCTACGAAACCAATGTGGGAGCAGGGCTGCCGCTGATAGATACGATAAAACTTCTCCATCTTTCAGGAGAAAACATCACAAGAATAAAAGGGGTATTTTCGGGGTCGCTCAGTTATATTTTTAATAATTTTTCGGTGCGCGATGAGAAATTCTCTACCATTGTCAAAGAAGCGATGGATAAAGGATTTACAGAGCCAGACCCTCGTGAGGATTTGAGCGGAAATGATGTAGCTAGAAAACTGCTTATTTTGGCGAGAGAATTAGATTTAATCAATGAATTTAGTGATATCAATATCCAAAACCTTATTCCAGAAAATTTGGGAGAAGTAGACAAAGATGAGTTTATTTCTAGATTAGAAGAGTTGGATGCTGAATATCAGTCTATTAAAGAAAATCAAGAGCCCAATCATGTGCTTCGCTATGTGGGGGATTTACATGGAGATTTGAGCCAAGACAAAGGGATTTTGGATGTGAAATTGGTGTCTGTTCCTGCAAGTTCGGCGCTTGGACAGCTGAAAGGTTCGGATTCTATTTTTGAAATATATACCGAGAGTTATGGAGAAAACCCAATAGTTATCATGGGAGCAGGAGCAGGAGCGAAGGTAACTGCAAGAGGTGTTTTCGGTGATATATTGCGACTTTGTTAATATTTATCGGTATTTGTATAAATTAAAAGCAGCAGTGAAAGTAAAGCCTCTGAAATTGGAATTCCTTGAAAAAGGTATGGAATAGCCTATGTGTGTTTGGATTAAATTAAAAAGAGAAAAACCTAATCTGGGCTGTATGGACTGGGTATTTAGCGAAATTCCAGCTCCTCCTATTATGAAATACATTTCTGCACCTATTTCTGGTATTACTTTTAGTTTTGAATTTTCAGTGCCGAAATGGGTTCCTGCATAGAGGGTGCCTCCTCCATAATAAGCCTTTGTGCTATAGGAAATTCCTCCAAATACAAAATTATGAGACTTATTGGTATGAGTGTAGGCAAATCTAGCGCCCAATTCTTCCTGAGCAAAAACGAACATAGGAAGCAAAAACAAAAGCAAAAGAAATTTTTTCATTGGTAATAAATTATCATTACGAATGTACGAAAATAAATTAAAAGCAGTAAATTTGGCTAAAGAAAAATAGGATTTAAAAAACTTAAAAAATGAAAGAAATTTTTGAAAGAATAGAAAAGCAAATCAATATTTTGCAAGAAAAATATAAGGATGATTTTTTTGAATATCAATTAAATGATGGAGCGACTGATGAGGATTTTGAGAGATTAGAAGAAGTCTTAGGATATGCTCTACCAGAGGATTTTAAGGAAATCTACTGCGTTCATAATGGAGAGAAAGAAGGCTATTGTCTAATGGGGGAAGAGTGGCTCTCTATTGATAGAATTATAGATGAATATAAAATCTGGAAAGAATTATATGATGATGGTGATTTTTCAGAAGATGATAAAGACTATGGCTGTAGTCCAGAAGAGGGAATAAAACCTGATTTTTGGTGGAATCCTAAATGGATTTCTCTAACGACCGATGGAGGAGGTAACAGCAAAATGATAGACCTAGATCCTTCAAAAGAAGGAAAACGAGGGCAGATAATACAAATGTGGCATGATGATGCAGATCGCAGTATAGAAGCCCAATCTCTGAAAGATTTTTTTGAGAAATACGCGCAAGATTTAGAAAAAGGACTCTATGTGATACATCCAGATTACGGGATTATCCTAAAAGAAGATTTGGATGGAGATGAGTTGGCAGAGTTGGAGGGAAAGTAGGATTTTTAATAAAGAATAGGACAAAAGATAAAAAACAATAAAAACATGGAAAACAATAAACAAAATTTCGAAACACTCGCTATTCGTACACAGACAGAAAGAACTCAGTATGATGAGCATTCGGTGCCGCTATACCTTACATCAAGTTTTATTTTTGAGGATGCAGAGGATATGCGGGCGAGTTTCGCGGAGGAAAAACCAAAGAACCTTTATAGTAGATTTACCAATCCAAATGTAACAGAATTTGTCGATAAAATCGCCAAAATGGAAGGCGCAGAAACGGGCTATGCTTTCGCTACGGGAATGGCGGCGATATATAGCACGCTGGCTTCTTTGCTTTCAGCGGGCGACCACATACTCAGCTGCCGTTCGGTGTTTGGTTCTACACATACACTTTTTACGAAATATTTTCCGAAGTGGAATATCAATACCACTTATTTCGAAGCACATGAGGAAGATATAGAAAAATACATCCGCCCAGAGACCAAGATTCTTTATCTGGAAACTCCTACCAATCCTGCGATAGAGGTTTTGGATTTGGAGAAAATGGGAAAAATCGCTAAGAAACATAATTTGCTTTTCGTGGTGGATAATTGTTTTGCTACGCCATACATCCAGCAGCCTATAAAATATGGTGCTGATATTGTGGTGCATTCGGCTACGAAACTCATTGACGGGCAGGGGAGGGTCCTCGGTGGTGTCGCTGTGGGTAGAGCAGATTTGATTCGTGAAATTTATTTTTTTGCCAGAAATACAGGGCCTGCAATGTCACCATTTAACGCTTGGGTGTTGTCTAAATC
>CAUQOP010000138.1:0-3554 GCA_963519505.1 uncultured Flavobacteriaceae bacterium
GCAATCATCATTGCAAGATTTTTACCCATTATTAGAACCTTTGCTCATATTGTATCTGGAATATTGAAAATGGATATTAAAAAGTTCTTTTTATAAAATATTATAGGTGGGCTTTTATGGTCTTTTTCACTAATTTTTGCTGGACATTATTTGGATAAACTTTTTATCGACCAGTTCGGAATTGATTTGAAAAAACATTTGGAATACATCATCATTGGACTGATTGTAGTAACTACAACTCCTGTTATAATCAAGGCCCTTAAAAAATAAAACTTTTAAAATACTTTTTAGATTTATTCTCGATTAGTAAAAAAATAAAAAGCTGTTTCATTTTGAAACAGCTTTTTTAGTTATTGTAATTTAATAATTACTTCAATTCTACTTCAGCACCAGCTTCTTCTAATTGCTTTTTAAGAGCTTCTGCTTCGTCTTTTGGAACTCCTGTTTTTACTGGAGCTGGAGCACCATCTACGATGTCTTTAGCTTCTTTAAGACCAGCACCTGTTAAGTCTTTAACTAACTTAACTACAGCTAATTTAGAAGCACCTGCATTTTTAAGGATTACATCAAATTCTGATTTTTCCTCAGCTGCAGCACCTCCACCAGCAGCACCAGATACTACTACTGCAGCAGCAGCTGGCTCGATTCCGTACTCTTCTTTAAGAATAGTAGCTAATTCATTTACATCTTTTACTGTTAAGTTAACAAGCGTTTCCGCTAATTTTTTTAAATCTGACATTTTTTCTAATGTTTTAATTGTTGAACGATTTATTTTAATTTTATTGAGTGTCTATTTTACTCAGTGAAGACCTACGATTACTCTGCTCCTTCTTCAGATGCAGACTCTTCTTTTGGTTCTTCTGCCACAGGAGCTTCTGCTTTTGCTTCTGCAACCTCTGGTTTGTTTTGCAATGCTGAAATCAAGTTTCTGATTGGAGATTGAAGCAATCCTATGATTTCTCCGATCATCTCTTCTCTAGACTTGATGTTCGCTAGAGTATCTAACTGGTTATCACCAATATAGAAAGTTTCTTGCAAATAAGCTGATTTCAAAGCAGGGAATTCTCCATTCTTTCTGAAATTCTTGATAAGTTTCGCAGGAGCATTTGCTACTTCTGCTATCATCAATGCAGAGTTTCCTTTGAATGTAGAGAACATTTCTGAGTAATCTACTCCCTCCACTTGTTCCATCGCTTTTTGAAGCAATGTATTTTTTACAACTCTAAGCGTAACATTACTTTTAAATGCTTGTCTTCTAAAATCTGAAGTAGCAGCAGCATTCATTCCTTCAAGATTTGCTACATAAACCACTTTGGCATCTTGTAACAATTCTTTTAATTCTTGTATTACTAATACTTTTTCTTCTTTTGTCATTGTCTTTCAGATTTTAGTTTACAGATTTAGTATCGATAGCAATACCTGGACTCATTGTAGAAGAAAGATAAATACTCTTCACATAAGTTCCTTTTGCTGCAGTTGGTTTTAATTTGATTAAAGCCTGAATAAGCTCTTGTGCATTCTCTCTAATCTTATCTGCATCGAAAGATACTTTACCAATACCTGCATGTACAATACCATATTTATCCACTTTGAAATCAATTTTACCTGATTTCACCTCTGCTACTGCTTTACCTACTTCCATAGTAACTGTTCCAGACTTAGGGTTTGGCATTAGACCTCTTGGACCCAATACTCTACCCAATGGACCTAGTTTACCCATTACAGCTGGCATAGTAACAATAACATCTACATCTGTCCAACCATTTTTGATTTTTTCTAAGTACTCATCTAGACCTACATGGTCAGCACCAGCAGCTTTTGCTTCTGCTTCTTTATCAGGAGTAACCAAAGCCAATACACGGATATCTTTACCTGTTCCATGAGGAAGAGAAACTACTCCTCTTACCATTTGATTAGCTTTACGAGGATCTACACCTAATCTCACAGCGATATCTACAGAAGCATCAAATTTTGCTGTATTTACTTCTTTTACTAAGGCTGAAGCTTCTTCAAGGCTATATGCCTTATTTTTTTCTAGCTTAGCTACAGCTTCCTTTTGCTTTTTAGTTAATTTTGCCATTCCTTAATTTTTAAGCGTTAGGTTTCGTTCCTGTTACTTTTAATCCCATTGATCTTGCTGTACCAGCAACCATACTCAAAGCTGAATCTAGTGTAAAGCAGTTAAGATCTGCCATTTTATCTTCAGCTATTTTTTGTACTTGCTCCCAAGTTACAGAACCTACTTTGTTTCTGTTAGGCTCCCCAGATCCTTTCTTTACCTTAGACGCCTCTAAAAGCTGAACCGCTGCTGGAGGTGTTTTAATGATAAATTCGAAAGACTTATCCTCATAAACTGTAATTACTACAGGAAGGATTTGACCTGGCTTATCTTGCGTTCTTCCATTAAATTGTTTACAAAACTCCATAATGTTCACACCTGCAGAACCCAATGCTGGACCTACTGGTGGAGAAGGGTTTGCTGCCCCTCCTTTCACTTGAAGTTTTACCATTTTAAAGACTTTCTTTGCCATGTTTCTTTATTAAAATAAATTAAAAATATAAAAATGTGGAAGCATTTTATAAATCTGTAAATGAATAGATGAAACATCCTTCTCACCTGAATATTTCAACTCCATTTACGGACTGCAAAATTATAAATTTATTTCTTATCTACAAAAATAAATTTACTTTTTATTCTAAATATCAATAAAAAAACCACTCTTTTTAGAGTGGTTATATTTTAATTAAAGTTTTTCTACTTGCATATAGCTTAGTTCCAATGGAGTTTCCCTTCCAAATATTCTAACTTTAACTTCTAATTTCTTCTTATCTTCATGGATTTTTTCAATAGAACCATTGAATCCGTTAAATGGTCCATCTATAACTTTCACATTTTCTCCTACAACAAAAGGAATCTCTACATCCACTGCAAATTCAGAAAGTTCATCTATTTTCCCTAGCATTCTATTAACTTCCGCAGGTCTCATAGGAACAGGATCTCCTCCTTTTGTCAAACTCAAAAATGAAATAACCCCTGGTATATTCTTTATCATATGTGGAATTTCGCCCATAAGATTAGCCTCTACCATAAGATATCCTGGATAATAAGGTCTTTCCTTAAAGACTTTCTTTCCATTTTTCATCTGTGCTACCTTTTCTGTAGGAATCACAACTTGAGTCACAAAAGACTCATACCCTAGTCTTCTAACCTCAGTTTCTATATAGGATTTCACTTTATTTTCCTGTCCGCTAACGGCTTTCAGCACATACCATTTTAATTCTTCCATGAGAAAATTTTTAGTTAAAAAATCCTATAAACAACGAATACAAATTCTTGATTGATATACTAAAAAGGCTATCTACCCCAAATGTAAACAAAGCCAATATCAATGTAGATACAGCCACAATAACTGCAGAAGACTGCAATTCTTTCCACTTCAGCCACTCAACCTTTTCTCTAAACTCTAAAAAAGAATCTTTAACAAAACTTATTAAACTCATAATATATCACCAATAAGAAAAAACTAAGGAAATCCCATCTATGATTACACAAT
>CAUQOP010000139.1:0-3539 GCA_963519505.1 uncultured Flavobacteriaceae bacterium
ACTCCGTAATCATTCCCGCCACGGTGTATTCTTTGCCTTTATTCATATTATTTTGGCGGTCTTTCCAGCTGAGATTGGTCTCTGGAACATTATTCGCGATGATTGTAGATTTATAATTTTCCACCTCATCCAGATTCAGGAAGTTATGAAAACCTCTCGGCTCTATTTTTTTGGTCGTTTCTTCCACCATTTCTTCTGACTCGGCATCCATACCAAAATCTATATTTTCATCCTCTAAAATATCTGCATCCATTCCAGCATCGTCCACATCCAAATGCTCTTCTGGCTCATTCTTTCTCTCTTTCTCCAAGATACTTCTTTTGCTCAAAGAGCCCTGCATATATTTATATTGATACTTAAACTCATCTATCGGATGGGCAGAAAGATAAAACCCGATGGTTTCCTTTTCTTTATTAAGTTTATACATATTAGACCATTCTGGCTGAGGCTCAATTTTAAAACGCTCTATCTGAACCTCTTCCATCATATCCGCAAAGAGGGAATTTTCCACAGAGGACTTACTTTCATTATAGTTTTGTCCGTATCTGAGGAGTTTTTCAACAGCCGTCTTTCCTGAGCTGTCTGGTTCTAAATACTGGGCTCTGTGATAAGTATCCAGTTCATCAAAAGCCCCTGCCATTACCAGCCCTTCCACCACTCGCTTATTTACCTGCGATGAAGAAACCCGCTCAAAAAAATCAAAAACATCCTTGAATTTACCCTTTTGTCTTTCCTGATCTATGGCTTCGCTTGGCCCCTCGCCTATTCCCTTTATCGCCCCAAGCCCGAAACGAATCTGCCCTTTCTCGTTCACCGAAAATTTGTATTGACTTTCATTCACATCCGGCCCCAGAACATCCACGCCCATAGATTTACAGTCTTCCATAAACATGGTGATTTGGGCAGTGTTGTTAATGTTATTACTCATCACACTCGCCATATATTCGGCTGGGTAATTGGCTTTTAGGTAAGCTGTATGATAGGCTATCAGGGCGTAACATGTAGAGTGCGACTTGTTAAAAGCATACTCTGCGAACGCCTCCCAGTCTTTCCATATTTTCTGTAATTTCGTTTCATCCAGATTATTCGCCTTTCCTCCTTCTATGAATTTCGGATACATTTTATCCAAGACATTTCTCTGTTTTTTCCCCATGGCTTTACGCAGGGTATCGGCTTCACCTTTGGTAAAGTTGGCCAGTTTCTGTGACAAAAGCATCACCTGCTCCTGATAAACGGTAATTCCGTAAGTTTCTTTCAGATATTCCTCTGTTTCTGGGAGGTCATAGACTATTTCTTCTACGCCGTGCTTTCTGTTGATAAAGTTCGGGATGTATTTTATCGGCCCTGGTCTGTACAGTGCGTTCATCGCAATAAGGTCAGCAAAAACCGTTGGTTTCAGATCCCTCATATATTTCTGCATTCCAGCACTTTCGTATTGGAAAATCCCGACTGTCCTTCCTTCCTTAAAGAGCTGATAAGTCTTCGCATCATCCAGCGGAATTTCATCTGGATTTATATCAATATTATGTCTTTGTTTAATGAGTTTCAAAGCATCTTTGATAATGGTCAAAGTCCTCAAACCAAGGAAGTCCATTTTCAGCAGTCCTGCACTCTCCGCCACCGAGTTATCAAACTGAGAGACCAAAATATCCGCATCTTTCGCCGCAATGGAAATAGGTACAAGATTAGAAATATCCTCAGGCGTGATAATCACCCCGCAGGCGTGAATCCCCGTGTTTCTGATACAGCCTTCCATTTTCCTTGCAGAATCCAAAACACGATAACGGCTGTCTTTCGGGTTCTCCAAGATAGCCTTCATCTCATCCACCAAAACTTTGTCCTCATCCTTTAATTTATCATATTTCGAAAGGGCTTTTGCGATGTTCAT
This sequence comes from uncultured Flavobacteriaceae bacterium, assembly GCA_963519505.1. Taxonomy (GTDB): domain Bacteria; phylum Bacteroidota; class Bacteroidia; order Flavobacteriales; family Weeksellaceae; genus JABCPE02. The sequence goes on from CAUQOP010000139.1 coordinate 1,889, forward strand.
TCCTGGCACAGACGGAACGAGTTTTGCGATGTTATTCGTTTCAAAAATCGGCACATCCAAGACCCTTCCTGCATCTTTTATCGCAGATTTTCCACCCAAAACAGAATAGGTAATAATCTGAGCCACATTACTTTGCCCATATTTATCAATTACCCATTTGATGATTCTGTCCCTTCCCTCATCATCAAAATCTATATCAATATCGGGCATGGAAATACGCTCTGGATTCAGAAAACGCTCAAAAAGGAGGTCGTATTTTACAGGGTCTACATTAGTAATTCCGATGCAGTATGCCACCGCAGAACCTGCCGCAGAACCACGCCCAGGCCCCACAGAAACGCCCATATTTTTGGCTTCATTACAAAAATCCTGAACGATAAGAAAATACCCTGGGTAGCCCGTTTTAGCGATTACTTCCAGTTCAAAATCCAAACGCTCTGCGATTTCATCTGTGATTTCTCCGTATTTTCTCTTTGCTCCCTCATAGGTCAAATGCCGTAGATAGGCATTTTCTCCGCGTTTCCCGCCATCTTTCAAGTCATCTTCGTGCTGAAACTCCTGTGGAATATCAAATTCAGGCAGCAAAACATCTCGTTTCAAGGTATAAGGCTCAAATTTCTGCAACAGCTCCGTATATGCCTCAAATGCATCTGGATACTGGCGAAAAGCCTGTTTGATTTCTTCCGTATTTTTTAGATAAAACTCCTGTGAAGTCAGTCCTCTCCTCTTCCCAAAACCTCTACCAATGGGCGTTGATAGTTTTTCTCCGTCTTTTATACAGCTTACGATATCCTGAATATCAGCATCGGATTTTTCTGTATAAAAAGTTTCGTTTTGGGCTAAAATTTTGACATCATATTTTTCTGCAAATTGGAGCAAAGTTTGGTTCACATGCTCTTCTTCGTACAAACCATGATTCTGAATCTGCACATAGAAATCCTCGCCAAATTCCTCTTTCCACCACTTGAAAAGTTCTTCCCCTTTCTGCTCCCCAAAATTCAAAATCGCATCTGGAATATCACCAGAAATCCCAGAAGTAACCGCGATAAGCCCCTCTTTATACTGCGAAATCATTTGTCTGGAAATCCGCGGAACACCAAAATAAAATCCTTTAACAAAACCTATACTTGAGAGTTTTGCCAAGTTTTTATAACCTGTAAAATTCTTCGCCAGCAGCACCATATTCGTCCTTCTGTCTGGGTCATCTTTGGTAAACTGCTTCTGCTCAGGTCTGTCCGAGATATAAAACTCACACCCCAAAACAGGAATTATCGTTTTCTGCTGTGGTTCTGTTTCAGAAAATTCTAAGCCTTCTTCCTCGGCTTTTTGTTTTTGGTCAATGTATTCTTGATGGGCTTTTTTAACCTTGGAATTATAATTTTCCACTTCGGAAATAAACTTAAAAGCCCCCATCATATTCCCCAAATCCACCATTCCCACAGCTGGGAAATTATCGGATTTGGCTTTATTTATCAAATCTTCTATGGAAGTGGTCGATTGTAAAGACGAAAAAATACTATGATTATGAAAATTAAAGTAATCCCCAATTTCCACCTCATCTGTATCCCCGAAATCTACCGTTTTTTTCTTCTTGTTAAAATCCTCTACCTGCCGTCTGATAACGATTGCAAAAGGCTTGATGGGATTAGGG
>CAUQOP010000140.1:0-3539 GCA_963519505.1 uncultured Flavobacteriaceae bacterium
TATTAGCATTGACAGCGTATCTTACTTTTAGAAATGAGATTGCATACTATTTTGATTATTGGTACGAAAGCTCATCCATTGATATGGAAGATGTGACCATCGTGAGTATTGATGGTGATAGCAGTGATTATAACAGCAGTGATAATCAATATAATTACAATATCAATATTTTTAAAAACATATATCTCCTTGTTTACTCCCTAATATTCTTTGGAGGAATGGCTCTACTGAATTTCTATAAATTCAAGAACAAAATTTTAGGCGTTTTGTCCATTGTTATCGGACTTTTAGTTTTGTTTGCTGCTCAGACTTACGGGTTGGAAGAACTTGGGAATCTTCGCCATTCCTATATTAATAGACATTCAAATGCATATTTTATAATTACTTTCAACTACATTCTGGTGCGATATCTACTCTGGGGGGCTGCTGGCTTTACGCTTTGGGCGATTTTCAAAAATGCTAAATCCCAACTGGAAAATACAAAATTCCATGTTTTCCTAGAAGCGGTGATTCATATTTCTATCCTTAATTTCCTGAGTAATGAACTGGTTACTTGGCTGGATATCGCTGGTTATCAGGATATTTTCAAACTGGGACTTAGTATCCTTTGGAGTGTTTATTCGCTTCTTTTGGTCAGCATCGGAATTTACAAGAAAAAGAAACATCTCAGAATTTTTGCCCTTGTGTTGTTCGGCATCACTTTGGCTAAATTATTCTTGTACGACATCTCTAATCTCAGCACGATTTCTAAAACTATCGTATTGATTATCTTAGGGTTACTACTTCTTATCATTTCATTTTTATACAATAAATTTAAAGACAAAATCGGTGATGAAACTAAAAATTAAATCTATATTTTCACTAATTTTCTTGGGAATTTCTGCTTTGGGATTTGCTCAGAAAAATGATTTTTCGTTCAAAAGAGTCATAAAACCCAATCCTGCCACCGAGTGGAACAAGATAGAAATTCCCTTGCCGATGTATGAAAAATTAAACCAAAATTTTTCTGACATTAGGATTTATCAGCTTTCAGGAAAAGATTCACTTGAGGTTCCGTATTTGCTGTCCAAAACGCAATTTGCTTCCCTTGAAAATGAAACTACTGAATATATAGGTTTTAAAATCCTAAACCAAACCAAAACTGCCGACGGATACTATTTTACGCTGGAAAGTCCCATCACAGCGGACATAGAGGAAATCGACCTGCATTTTTCTAATCAAAATTTTGACTGGAAAATAACCTTGGAAGGCAGCCATGACCAAAAACAATGGTTTTCTATTTTGGAAAATTACCGAATACTTTCCATACAAAATAGTAAAACTGATTACAATTTCCAGCTGCTGGCTTTTGAAAAAACGAATTATAAATTTTACCGAATTTTCATTCCTGGTAAAGAAACTCCTATTTTGCAAAGGGCTTCTATGCAGGAGAAATTCACACCGAAAATAGAATTTAATAAACTGTTAATCAATAACATAAAACAAACCAACAGCACAAAAGACAAAAACTCTGTCATCACTTTTTCTCTCCCCTACAAAATCCCTATTTATTCACTAATTTTGAATATAGAGAAAAACGATGCTTTTTCGCGCCCTATAGAGATTAAATATCTGGTGGACAGCGTAAAAACAGAAAAAGGCTGGGTGAAAAATTATGAAACTTTTTACTACGGTAAAATCATTTACTACGGAGCAAAGGATTTGGATTTTTCATTTTCAAATAATGATGTGATATGGGCAAAGGATTTCCAAATTATCATTGAAAATCAAGACAATGCGCCTATTACTGTAAAATCTGTCAATGCTGTTTCACCTAAATATTTTATCTATTTTAAACCAAAAAATGAAGAAAACTATTTTCTATTTTATGGAAATAAAAAATCTTCCCTTCCAGAATATGATTTAAAACTGATAGAAGACAAGGTTTTCAAACTATCAAAGTCTGATGCAAGCCTCTCTGATGAGGAAAAACTCCCTAAAAAGGAAAAACCCACCAAAGATCCTTTATTCAAGGACAAAGGTTGGCTTTGGGGGGTGATGATTCTTATTATCTGTATTTTAGGATTTTTCAGCTACAGAATGCTTTCTACAAAGCAGGAAGAGTAGTTATTTTCTCTCTATCAGCGCCATGTAGAAACCATCATAGCCATCGCTCGGCATGATATTTTCCTCCTTCACGAGGGCAAATTCTGTATTTTCGGCAAGGAATTTTCTGACTTGTTCTCCGTTTTCAGATGGAAGGATGGAGCATGTGGCATAGACCATTTTTCCTCCTTTTTTCAGGATTTTAGAATAGTTTTGCAGAATATTTTCCTGCTCGGTCTTTATTCTATTGATGAAATCTTCATCTATTTTCCACTTGCTGTCAGGATTTCTTTTCAACACTCCTAGCCCTGAGCATGGAGCATCTATCAGAAGTCTGTCAGCCGTGTTGTGAAGCCTTTTGATGACTTTATTATCTTCTATAAATCTGGTTTCTATGTTGAAAGCTCCTGCCCTTTTTGCTCTTCGTTTCAGCTCGGCAAGTTTCCATTCGTAGATGTCTAATGCTATTATCTGCCCTTTATTTTTCATCAAAGCAGCGATATGAAGGGTTTTCCCTCCTGCTCCTGCACACGCATCTACCACTCTCATTCCTTCTTTCACATCCAAGAGTTCGGCTATTTTTTGTGATGAAGCGTCCTGCACCTCGAAAAAACCTTCCTTAAATGCCGATGTCAGAAATACATTTTTCTTTTCTTCCAGCTGGACAGCGTCTGGATAACCTCTTAATACAAAGGAATTTACGCCCTCTTCTTTTAAAATTTCTACAAGATTTTCTGCTGAAACTTTGAGTGAATTTGCCCTCAAAATCACAGGTGCCTGCTCATTGAGAGCGGACATTTCCTTCTCCCCTTTTGCTCCCAGCTCTTATTCAAACAAACCAGCCAGCCAGTCTGGCACAGAGTGTTCTATGGCTTTGGTAGGAAATGTTTTTTTGTCCAATTTAGACAAAATTCCGCCTGTTTTTATTCCATCAAATTCATCAAATTTCTTGTATTTCACCTTTTTCCAAAGAAGATAGGACAAAATCAAGTTATAGATATTAGATGGCTTTGTCCCCTCGCCCATGTAGTATTCTAAGCGTTTTTTCCAGCGAACTATATCATAGAATATCTCCGAAACCACCTGCCTGTCGGCACTTCCCCATTTTTTGTGAGCTTTTAGTAATCGCTCCAAAACCTTATCAGCATATTTTTTATCCTGAAAAAAAGTCTCCTCCAATGCATCATGAATTCCTATCAGTAAGTTGCGGTGTATCAATTCCATGTTTGTATAAATTTCGGACAAAAATACATTTTAAAAACCAAAACTCCCAAAATTATTTGATAATACGGACTTTGTGAATTATTTTTTTTCTTAAATTAGCATCAACAAATTTATTTAATTATGAAAAGACATTCTTTATTTGCGCTTCTATTTTTGCTTTCAGCAAATTTATTTTTCGCACAAAAACCCATTTACACAAAGGCAAAAGTAACCGCCGTGAAAGTGTACAG
>CAUQOP010000141.1:0-3533 GCA_963519505.1 uncultured Flavobacteriaceae bacterium
AAGTGTTACATTTGCAGCATCGGCTAATCCTATTGTTTATCAAGGAGCTACGCCTGTTTTTGTAGATTCTGAGCCTGAAACATGGAATATGTGTCCTGTGGCTTTGGAAACAGCCATTAAGGATAGAATAGCCAAAGGAAAAAAGCCAAAAGCTGTTATAGTGGTTCATCTGTATGGGATGCCTGCAAAAATGGAAGAAATCATAGAAGTTGCCAACCGATATGAAATCCCAGTGGTAGAAGATGCAGCGGAGGCTCTCGGAAGCTCATACAAAGGGAGAAAGTGCGGGACTTTTGGCGAAATATCTTTTTTAAGTTTTAATGGAAACAAAATAATAACCACTTCTGGAGGAGGAGCGCTGGTATGCAAAACGCAGGAACACAAGGAAAAAGCGGTTTTTCTTTCCACTCAGGCAAGAGACAATGCGCCTCATTATCAGCATTCACAGATAGGTTACAACTATAGAATGAGCAATATCTCAGCGGGAATAGGGCGCGGGCAGATGGAAGTTTTGGATTTAAGGATTTCTCAGCGCCGTAAAAATCATGATTTCTATCAAGAAGTATTTAAGAATATAGATGGAATAGAGCTTTTTACAGAGCCAAATTCAGACTTTTTCTCTAATCATTGGCTTTCTGCAATTGTAATTGATGCGCAGAAAACAGGCTTTGACAGAGAGCAACTTCGTTTAAAACTACAAGAAGAAAATATAGAAAGCCGTCCGCTTTGGAAGCCGATGCATCTGCAGCCTGTCTTTGCTGATACACCATATTATGGAGGAAATGTAGCTGAAAATTTATTTAATAATGGGCTTTGCCTGCCTTCTGGGTCTAATTTGACAACTGAAGATTTGGAGAGAATAAAAAATGTAATTGAGAACATGTTATGAAAGTAAAATCAACGCCACTTAAAAACAGCTATATCATAGAACCTACTGTTTTTGAGGATGACAGAGGGTATTTTTATGAGAAATTTAATGAACAAAAATTCGAGCAATTGACAGGGATGAACGGGCATTTCGTTCAGGATAATGTTTCCAAATCCTCTTACGGAGTTCTTCGCGGACTGCATTTGCAGAAAGGAGATATGGCTCAGGCGAAGCTGGTGTCTTGTTTGGAGGGAAGAGTCTGGGATATTGCAGTAGATTTGCGGGAAGATTCACCTACTTTTGGGCAGTGGTTCGGTGTGGAACTTAGTGCTGAAAACAGGTTGCAGTTCTACATTCCGAGAGGATTTGCCCATGGATTTTCGGTGCTGAGCCCGACTGCAGTTTTTACTTATAAATGTGATAATTTCTATAATAAAGAATCCGAAGGCGGTATCATTTGGAATGATGCAGAGCTCGGCATAGACTGGAAACTTCCAATGTCTGATATCATTTTATCCGAAAAAGATAAGGTGCAAAAGACCTTCCAAGAAAAGGATTTTTAAACCATAAAATGAACAATATAATAAAATTGAGAGGCTTAATTTCACTCAACTTTTTGATTTTCTTCCTGCCGTTTTTAAAGATGTGTTCTGGCGTGGAGAAGAAATCAGAAGTCGTGGCTGAAACGGCTATTTCGGTGCAGAATAATACAGAAGCCCAATCAGACACTCTTGTATTGGACACTTTGGAAGAAAGCCAAACGCTCTCTAAACCAGAGCTTATTCTGGATAATCAGGGTATAGTGTGTAACTTCTATGAAGCGGTTTATTTTAGCTTTGAAACGAACAAGATAGAGGATTTTGAGTTTTCTCCTTTTATATGTTATCCGCTCGTATTATTTTTAGTGATATTAATGTTTATAGGTTCAATATTCAATAAAACTATGTTAATAAGGACTTTGTCTATTATTAACATAGTTTTGTTGTTAGGTTCAGTGGTGTGGTTTTATGTTTTGGAATTTATAGAAAATATTAACCAGCTGAGAATTGGTTTTTATTTGATAATATTAAACATGGTGCTGATTTTTGTCCTTTCAAATCAAAAACAAAAAACTTAGTTCACAGCGTTTAAGTCCTGAGCAATCAGCCAGCCTTCGCTCCAGCACGCTTGGAAGTTGAACCCGCCAGTAACCGCATCGATGTTGAGAACCTCGCCAGAGATGTAGAAATTGGGTAGTTTTTTGCTTTTCATGGTTTTGAAATCCATCTCCTTCAGATCCACACCGCCCGCCGTGACGAACTCCTCTTTGAAAGTGCTTTTTCCTGTCACATTCATTCGACAGCGGCACAGATTTTCTATGATTTTCTGCATTTCTTTGTTGTTGATATTGGCTAATTGTTTAGTTGTATCAATTCCAGAAACGAATAAAATTTTTTGCCAAAAACGATTGGTAATATCAAAAATCTTCGCCTGACCAATGGATTTTTTCGGTTCATTTTCTTTGAAATTTTTAAATATTTCCAAAGCATCTTCTGAAGCCGTTCCGATAAAATTAACGATGATTTCGAACTGGTATTTTAGTGCCGCAAGTTCTCTCGCTCCCCATGCCGATAGTTTTAGGATTGCAGGGCCGCTCAGTCCCCAGTGAGTGATGAGTAGAGAGCCAGACTCTTCTAAATTTAATTTTGGAATTTCAATATCTACATACTGAAAACTCGTTCCCATGAGGTCTTTCAGGATTTCATTTTTAATGTTAAATGTAAATAAAGACGGAACGGGCGTAATAATCTGATGACCAAGTTTTTCCAGTATTTTAAATGCTTTCGGCGAACTTCCTGTGCTGAATACCACATAATCCGCGAAATAATTTTGGTCTGTGGTATGGATTTTATATCCGTTTTCCTGCGGCAGAATCTCAGTAACGGTTTGTTTGGTAAGTATTTTTACATTATTCTTTTTGCATTCATTGACCAAGCAATCTATGATGCTTTGTGATGAGTTGCTTTCAGGAAAAATTCGGTTGTCATCTTCTATTTTGAGGGCTACGCCGTGTTCTTCGTACCAGTTCATGGTGTCCCCAGGCTGGAATTTTGTAAACACGCTGAGGAGTTCTTTGTGACCGCGAGGGTAGAATTGCACAAGTTCTCTTGGGTCAAAACAGGCGTGGGAAACATTACATCTGCCGCCGCCTGAGATTTTTACTTTTTGCAGAACATCAGAATTTTGTTCTAAAATAGTGACATCGTATAATTTGGTATCAATATTTGCAGCGGTAAAAAATCCAGAAGCGCCTCCACCGATGATGATTACTTTTTTCATAATTCAAAAGAAAAACCTTCAACATTTTCTTTTTTTAGAGTAATGCTGAAGGTTGATTTATAAATAATTAAAATTATTTTTTGTTGTTTTTCTGTTGTTTTTGTTGCTCTTTCTGCTGTTCCTTCTTCTGTTCTTGTGCTTGTTCCATTAGCTCACGCATTTTTCTTTGGAAACGCCCTTCTTTAGCAGGTTTAGCTTTGTTTTCCTGAATCTGAGCGTGAATTTTCTTCTCATCAATGATAAAGTGTTTGATGACAAGTACAATCACGATGTTCAGAGCATTTGATACAAAATAGTACCAAGATAGCCCAGATGCAGCTGAGTTCAGGAAGAACATGAATGTAAC
>CAUQOP010000142.1:0-3507 GCA_963519505.1 uncultured Flavobacteriaceae bacterium
AGGTAAGCCTTCGTGGCTTCCTCATTCTTTGGCTCTACCACAAAATGCTGATAACCAAAATATCCCAAAACTCCCAAAACAACAACTCCAAAAGCTAAACCTATTTTTTTAGCATTTCTCTCAATGAATTTTTCTGAACGAACCACATTTTGGTCTAATTCCTGAAAAATCTCAACCGTTTCTTTTCCTTCTATTTCCTTTTTATTTGACATAGTTTCTACTAAGTTTAATCCGCAAATTTAAGATTTTCAGACTAATTTGCAAATTTTAATCAATATTCTAAAATTTTAAACACCTCTGCGCCCTCTATCTGTTCCAGTTTTTCTCTTCCTTTCAAGTCTTTCAGCTCAATTAAAAAACTAAACTGCGCTACCTTTCCTCCCTGTCTCTGCACCAGCCTTGCCGCTGCCGCTGCCGTTCCACCTGTCGCTAGAAGGTCGTCATGGATTAGAACCCTCTGCCCTTTTTGGATTTGGTCAGTTTTCATTTCTATTTCGGCTGTGCCATATTCCAAATCATATTTTTCTGCAATGAATGGTGGAGGCAGTTTTCCTTTTTTTCTTATTAAAATAAATGGAACGCCGAGTTTCACAGCGATAGCAATACCGAAAATATAGCCACGACTCTCTATTCCACAGACTACATCTACTTTGCCTTTGCTGAATTTTACCATTTCATCGACAGCCTCCTCGTATAATTTAGGATTAAGGAAAATGGGTGTAATGTCTTTGAACTGTATTCCTTCCTTTGGGAAATCAGGAATGTTGGTTATTGTATTTTCTAATTTTGTGATTAGTTCTTGATTTGTCATGGTTTTTTATTTCTTTTCTGATGAATTTACTTTATAACTTGATATTTTCCAGCTGTCATCTACTTGTTTCAGACCATAGGAAACATTCAGCATAATGCTTTTTCCTTCTTTATCTACGATTTGATAAACGGCATTTACACTCGCTGCCTTATCGGAAGATGATTTCACGGAAATGTTTTTAACCTCAACGGACTTCACCGCCCCAAAACCAGTAGTAGAATTAGAGAACTTGTCATAAGAACCCCAGTTCGGGTTATCCACTAATTCGTAAGCTGATCTAAGGCTCTGATTTCCAATTCTGTTTAAGAATTTATCTACTACCGCTTCAGGCTTTACTTTTGGCGCTGATGATACGACAGAAGAAGTTGAATTTTGGTCTTTATTTTCAGTAGTTTCTCCTGTTTCTGAATCTGTAGAAGTTTTAGTTTCTTCTTTTTCCTTTTTCTCTTCAGCAGTCTCCTCTTTCTCTGGTTTCAGACTTTCTTTATTTACTAAAACTCCTGCTTTCAGAAGCTGGTGTGTTTTCTTAGTAGTTTTTACGCTAACTTTTATATCTATTTTAGAATCAACGATTTTGTCTGCTGGCAAAACATCTACTTTTAGGTAAAATCCTTTAAATTCATTACTGCTCATCAGGTTTTTAGCCGTAAGTAATTTTTCGCCATTGCTGTAAACTTCCATTATCGTTTCTAGTCCTGCATTAGAAAACTCGATAGGATTTCCTGATTCATCCACTAGTCTAGGTGTAACTCTCAATGCCCTTGCACCCGAAGCTCCACTACCATCTATAGGTGTTATCAGAATATTTAGACCTGATGCTTTAATGTCATTAGGATCTACTTCTGTAGCTGTGATATTTTGGAAAATATTCATATTCCCCAAATCTGGCGGAGAAGTGCTGGACCATTCTACATTGTTTTTTTGTGCCACTCCATCTGCCATAGCAAAGATTTCGGGAACTTTTTTACCATTTATTAGTTTTGCTAATGCTTCTAATTTTTGAATATCTGTTTTTCCTTCTACACCGAAAGTTTTCAAGATGTACAAGGCTTCATTAAATTTAGTTTGTTCCAATGTACTCAGTGATGTAGACATTTCATTGATACTAGCCTGAAAAGTCTTCATAGATGAACCATCTACTGTGTCTTTTTTACAACTTGTGAAAACCAATAATATCACAAGAAAGTAAGAATATAAACCTCTCATATCATAAAAATTATGTATGCAAAAATAATAAATTATTGAAATATATTGAATAATAAAAACTATATTTATACTTTTGCTGAAAATTATAGATAATGAAAAATATATTAAAAGTAGTTTTGCTAATATTATTACCTGCTGGTTTTGCCAAAGTAAATGCTCAAATTGTAACCAAAAGAGACAGCATAAACGGAAATGAATTTACCATCACAATGGACAAAAGAATAGATGATGTCATCGCATCTATGGAAAACGATTGCAAAAAAAAGTCTCTCCGAACAAATGATGACACCAGCTCCAAACCACTTTCTCAAGCAGAAATATGTAAGAAAAATCCAAGGATTTTAGGATATAAAATCCAAGTAGGTGTGGTAAAAAGCTCCGAAGAAGCTAACAATCTAAGAACAGAATTTAGACAAGCTTTCCCTGCTATAAAAGTAGAAGTAGATGCCTCTCTAAGACCTAATTACAAGGTATTGGCAGGAAGTTACCTATCAAAAGAGTCAGCCGCAGCGGACTTGAAAAAGGTGAAAGCTAAATTCAAGGGTGCCATCTCTACACAATACCGAGTTTTCTGCGTAGAAGCCAAATAACATTTTAATATATAATCGATACAAAACTCCCATGCAGATTTGCAAGGGAGTTTTTATTTATATAAAATTTGGTGCTAATTTTTTACTAAAAGTCTGAATCCTTCTCCATGAACATTGATGATTTCTAGACCTTCGTCATCTTTAAGGAGTTTTCTTAGTTTCGCTATATACACATCCATACTTCGCGCAGTGAAATAATTCTCTTTTTTCCAAATTTTTCTAAGCGCAAGGTCTCTCGGCATAAAATCGTTTCTGTGCATACAAAGCATTTTGAGGAGTTCATTTTCTTTTGGAGATAACTTATATTCAGCATCATGGACTTTCAGCTGTCTCAAAACTGAATCAAACTCTATATTACTGATTTTAAAATGCTCCTGCTCATCTTCTTCCACCACAGCACTTCTTTGCAGGATGGCTTTTATTTTATACAAAAGAAGTTCAGTATCAAATGGTTTGGTGATGTAGTCATCCGCTCCTATTTGGTAACCTTTTAGAATGTCTTCTCGTAAGTTCTTGGCTGTCAGAAATATGATAGGCATATTTTTATTGATTCGCTTAACGTCTTCTGCGAGTGAAAATCCATCCTTTTTAGGCATCATGACATCAAAAATACCAATATCAAATTCATTTTCCATGAATTCTTTTAGTCCCTGTTCTCCATCAGTTGCAAGCGTTACCTCATAATTGTTAAACATAAGATAGTCTTTTAGAACCGCTCCAAAACTTTGATCATCTTCAAACAAAAAAATTCTATAATTCATATTTCTTATTTTTAGTGTTAATTATTTAGCTCATTGGCAGCTTCACTATAAAAGTGCTTCCCTGCCCTTTTGTAGATTCTACTAAAATCTGCCCTCCATGTAGTTCTATGATGCGTTTCACATAAGACAAGCCTAAGCC
>CAUQOP010000143.1:0-3491 GCA_963519505.1 uncultured Flavobacteriaceae bacterium
AATTTCCGTTTTCATCTTGTTTGAACTGGTTTTTGATGAATTTTACCAAATCGCTGTACTGCTTTTCGGTCAGCATTATTTTCTTGCAGTCATCATTTTCCTGCATTTTTTCGTAGAAAGTGCAGTGCATGGCAGATTCGCTCATCCAGAAAGCGGCTTTTATTGCCGTAGAAACCTTTAAATCAGCCCAAGTAGGTGTATCCAAATAAAATCCCTTGTCTCCCCAGCCGATGCCCACATAGGAGAAATCCGTTCTTTTGGAAAGGGTGTTTTCAAAAGGAATCTGCTGGCTCCAGTCTATAATTTCCGTTTTGATGGGAACCACCAAATCCGTATGCATCCCATTGGTATAAATATACATAGGAATGGTTTTCGGGTCGGAGGTTTCCTCAGCAGGAACTTTTATTAAAGGAAGCAAAAGCCCTAAAACAATATACAATCCCACTATTCCTAGCAGAACGCCGATGGTTTTTAAAATGAAAACAAACGCCTTTTTCATCAAAAGTTTTTTAGAGGATTACTCTAAATCTCCCATGATTTCTTCCCATTCTTTCATGATTTCTGCCAGCTCTTCTTTCAGTTGGTTGTATTTTTTCAGTTCTTCATCAGTTGGATTAGTTTTACTGAAAATTTCTTCTAAACCAGCGATTTCTGCTTCATAATCGGCAATTTTTTCTTCTGCTTTTTTGAGTTTATTTTGCAGGTTTTTCTGTTCTTTGCTGATGAAAGTATTTTTTGTAGGTTCAGCTTTTACAGGCTCGGCTTTCTCTTTTATTTCAGGCTTTTCGCTTAGTTTCGCTTTTTCTATGGAAACTTCGCGGATGCTTTCTTTTTGGCGGTAATCTAGATATTCATCAATATTACCCAAAAATTCTTTCATCTGTCCATCTCGGAATTCAAAAATCTTGTCGCAGAGCCCTTGCAGGAATTCTCGGTCGTGAGAAATCACGATGAGTGTCCCCTCAAAGTTCTGAAGCGCCAATTTGATAATTTCCTTGGACTGGATATCCAAGTGGTTCGTCGGCTCATCCATGATGAGCGTATTAAAAGGGCGAAGGAGCAGTTTGCACAGTGCCAGACGGTTTCTTTCTCCCCCAGAAAGCACTTTTGTCTTTTTGCTTACGGCATCTCCTTGGAAAAGGAAGCTTCCCAGCAGGTCTCTTACACGCGGGCGGGTCTCTTCCGTTGCGGCATCTTCGGCTTCTTGGAGAACGGTTTTATTAGGGTCTAGGACTTCTTCTTGGTTTTGGGCAAAATACCCAATGCTTACATTATGCCCAAGTGTCCAGCTTCCTGTATAATCTTTGGTTACGCCTGCAAGTATCTTTGCGAGGGTCGTTTTTCCTTGTCCGTTTTGTCCTAAAAGGGCGATTTTTTCTCCTCTTTGAACGAAGAAATTCACATGGTCAAAAACCTGCTTGTCGCCATAGGCTTTTCCTAAATTTTCAGCCTCGAAGATAACTTTCCCTGGTGTGATGCTCGGCTGGAAACGAATATTGAATTTAGAAACATCCTCATTGTCTATTTCTATTCGCTCTATTTTTTCTAATTTTTTAATCAAAGACTGAGCAAAACTTGCCTTTGTAGCCGAAGCACGGAAACGATTGATATTGTCCTCCATCTGTTTGATTTCGGCATCTTGGTTTTTCTTCGCCTGCTCTAGTTTTTCTCTTCGTTCTTTGTTTAGTTCAAGGTATTTGGTGTAGTTGGCTTTATAGTCGTCAATTTTTTTATTATTGATGTCAAAAGTTCGGTTGCAGACAGCGGTCATGAACTGCTTGTCGTGGCTCACGAGGACGATGGCGCCAGGGTAGTCTTTCAAAAAGTTTTCCAGCCAGATGATAGACTCCATATCGAGGTGGTTGGTGGGTTCGTCCAGCAGCATCAAATCATTTTTTTGGAGGAGAAGTTTGGCTAATTCTATTCTCATTCGCCAGCCGCCAGAAAATTCATCAGTGATTTTATTAAAATCCTCCGCCTTGAAGCCCAGTCCAAGCAGCACTTTTTCTACATCCCCCTCTAGGTTGTAGGCATCGTGGTGGTGCAGAAGGTCGTTTAGCTCTGTCATTCTCTCGATGAGGTCATGGTAGGCTTGGCTTTCGTAATCCGTACGGGTAGCGAGCTGATGATTGACCTCGTCCAGCTCCATTTTCATGGCGTTTATCTTCTCAAAAGCCTGCATGGTCTCTTCCCAAACGGTTCTTCCTTTCACAAAATCTAAATCTTGTTTAAGGAAACCAATGGTGATGTTTCCCTCGGGAATCACATTTCCTTCATAGAAACTGATTTCGCCTGAAAGCATTTTTAAGAGCGTGGATTTCCCAGCTCCGTTTTTTCCGACTAAGCCTATTTTGTCTTCTCTTTTAATCGTAAAATTCACATTTTGAAACAAATAGTTCCCTGAATGATGTAATCCTAATCCCTGAACTGAAAGCATATTTTATGTAAATAAATTTTTAAAATAATCGGCAAAAATAGTGAATTTATCTTATTCCTCTCTTTTGAGTTTATGTTTTCGGTTATTGAGGCGAAATTTTTGTTTTTTTAAGCTTTAAATAAATTTGAATAAAAAGTCGGTTTTTTAGCCTAAAAAACACTAAATTAGCCAAGAAAAATTCAAATAAATTGAAAGTATGAAAACTAGATTTTTAAAAATAGGATTTGTTCTATTGTTTTTATTTTCAGTGTTTTATGAGGTGAAAGCAAGTGACTGCTACCGCTACCATACAAGGTTGGAAACCAGTGTAAAAGTGGAAAATGGCAAGGTGTTTTTGGTGAATATTATAAAAGACCCTAATGGAATAAGTGTTGTTTCTTATGGGAAAAAACTATTGGAAGGAGTTTCGCCAAAAGATGCACGATTTGTCAGTATTAATGGTGATTATACGATAGTTGCGGATGCTTATTTTTACTATGTTTTTCCTGATAGTGAGGTTATTTTTGAAAAGTATAAAAGCACGAAAATTATTGAAAATAAGAAAGTTACCAAAGTAATGGATGGTAATTTGTTCTTAATCAGTGGTGTGTGGCATTATTTGGATTTTAATATTTATAGTAATGAGTTTAAATTTGTTCCCATTCCTGAATTTCCTGTAAATCCTGTTGTTTTGGCTTCTGGGTACAGATCGAATGATGGGTATTTCTACATTATGAAAGATGATAAAAAGGTGTATTCTTATCGTGTAGATCAGAAAAAAATGCGGGATTACCCAGATTTAGACCCTAAAACTACACAGATTTTTAAGGAAAACGATACTAAGTTTTTCCTTTACGATGAAGATACTTTCTATTTGGTGGATTTTCCAGTTTTTACGGATGTTACGGCAGAGTTTAGAAAGCAGGATTTTAATGGTAATTTTAATAACTTGAAAGTGAGACAGATGTGGCTAGGGCATTGTCTTGATTTTGGTAACGAGGGAGGAATTTGGTTTTACTCTTTGGCTTCGCTTAAGGGTATAGGCGATGTTCATTTTGTGGCTAGTAAAGCAGAG
>CAUQOP010000144.1:0-3488 GCA_963519505.1 uncultured Flavobacteriaceae bacterium
GTGTGGTATTTATGGAAAACCTCTTCTACTAGCACTTTATCAGTTCTTAGAAGACTGCTAGGAAGGGTTATTTGTTCTTTTAAATTAATCTTAACAGCATTTTTGCCAATAAACTCAGCAAAAGCATCTGCTAATTTTTGTAGTTTTTTATTTGTAGTAGCTTCATTGAGGGCAACGCTCACAAAACCATTTTCGAAATAATTTAGATTGATTTTGTGGTTTTCCATCAATGTTTTCAAAGACTGTTTTTTGTCTTCGCTAAGTTTAAATCTTACCGTGTCAAAACTTGGATTATTTTCAACCTCGTAGCCCAGTTCAGCCAAAGCATCTCGCAAAGCATTAGCTTTAAAATGTATCTGTCCTGCAATGTGTTTCAGTCCTGCTTCTCCGTGATAGACAGCGTACATTCCTGCCATCACCGCCAGAAGAACCTGTGCTGTACAGATGTTGGAAGTCGCTTTTTCACGCTTGATATGCTGTTCTCTGGTCTGCAAAGCCATTCTGAGCGCTCTCTTTCCGTACATATCCTGTGAAACTCCTATGATACGGCCAGGGATTTCTCTTTTGTATTCGTCTTTACAAGCGTAGAAAGCGGCGTGCGGCCCACCGTATCCCATAGGAATACCGAATCTCTGGGAAGTCCCGACAGCACAGTCAGCACCGAGCTGTGCAGGAGATTTTAGCATAACTAAAGCCAATAAATCACATGCTAAAACGACTTGAATATTTTGTTCTTTCAGAGATTTTATAATTTCTGTGTAATCCTCTATAACGCCTATTTTAGTAGGATATTGAAGTAAAGCTCCGAAATAAGAATTATCTAAATTTCCATTATGTTTTCCTACGGTAATTTCTATTCCCAATCCTTTCGCTCTGGTTTTCAGCACAGCGATTGTTTGTGGAAGAACATCATCAGAAATGAAAAATTTATTTGCTCCCGCATTTTTTTGTTCCTTTGTTCTGTTTGAGAAAAACATGTGCATAGCTTCTGCAGCAGCAGTTCCTTCATCCAAAAGGGAAGCGTTTGCTAATGGGAAACCTGTAAGGCTCACTATCATAGTCTGATAGTTCAGCAGCGCCTCTAATCTTCCCTGTGAAATTTCCGCTTGGTAAGGCGTGTAAGCTGTATACCAGCTGGGATTTTCTAAAATATTTCGCTGAATGACAGCTGGAAGAATGGCAGGGTGGTATCCTAGTCCAATGTAAGAATCAAACTGCTGATTTTCAGAAGCTAGTTCTTTAGAATGAGAAAGCATTTCAAACTCGGACAGAGGTTCTGAAATGCTTAAATCTTTTTGTAATCGGATAGAATGTGGAATAGTCTGAGAAATCAGCTCATCAATGCTGGAAACACCTACTTTTTTCAGCATTTCGTTTTTGTTCGTTTCATTGAAACTGATGTGTCTGTTTACAAATTCTGATGTGTTCATAAGTTATTGGGTATAAGGTTGAAACTTAGTTTGTGGTAAAGGTAGACAATTTTTTGTTTTTTACAAAGGTTTTTGTTTTGGAATTTGAAAAGATGGAGTTTAGTAATATTTTTTCCATTTTTTCTTTAATTCATCTAAAATTTTTTGTTCGGTGGCGTTTTGTTTTGGCTGGTAAAATTTGGCTCCACTTATTTCCTCTGGCAAAAATTCCTGCTCCACGAAACCTTCTTTGTAATCATGCGCGTATTGGTAGTTTTTGCCGTAGTTCATGTCCTTCATCAGTTTGGTAGGCGCATTGCGCAGGTGCAGAGGCACGGGCAGATTTCCTGTTTTCTTTACAAAAGACAAAGCTTCATTTATAGCTAAATAAGAAGAATTACTTTTCGGCGAAACAGCCAAATATACAACACATTCGCTCAGGATAATTCTGGCTTCAGGATTACCGATGACATTCACAGCCTGAAAGCACTGAGTGGCCACTGTGAGGGCGTTAGGATTGGCAAGACCTATATCCTCTGAAGCAGAAATGAGCATTCTGCGGGCGATGAATTTGATGTCTTCTCCTCCTGCAAGCATTCTCGCGAGCCAATAGACTGCGGCATTTGGGTCTGAGCCGCGGATGGACTTTATAAAGGCTGAAATAATGTCGTAGTGCTGTTCTCCATTCTTGTCATAGAGAACCATATTTTCTTGTAAAACAGAGAGAATTTCTTCGCTGGTAATTTCTTTGTTTTTGTCTTTTAAAAACTGATTGAGAACGATTTCCAGTCCGTTGATGAGTTTTCGGGCATCTCCGCCAGAATATTGTATAAAAGCCTCGCTTTCTTTGATTTTAAAATTAGACTGAAATTCAGAATTGTATTGATTTAACGCTGATTTTAGCAGTTCTTCCAGTTTTTCGTAAGAAAGAGATTTCAGAGTATAGACCTGACAACGCGAAAGCAGCGCCGCAACAACCTCAAAACTAGGGTTTTCCGTAGTAGCACCGATGAGGACTACCCAGCCTTTTTCTACAGCGTGGAGTAGGCTGTCCTGCTGGGTTTTATTGAACCGATGAATTTCATCAATGAAAAGAATAGGGCTTTTTCCGCTGAATAGATTTTGTTTTTTGGTTTCTTCTATGATTTCGCGGACATCTTTAACCCCAGAGCTTATGGCATTGAGTTTGAAAAATTTTCGTCCTGACTGCTCTGCGATGATTTCTGCTAGGGTAGTTTTCCCTGTCCCAGGCGGGCCCCAGAAAATGAGCGAATTGAGCGTGTCATTTTCCAGCATTTTTCGGATAGTACCGTTGGTTCCCGTTAGGTGTTCCTGCCCGATGACTTCATCAAGGCTTTTGGGACGCATTTTTTCTGCAAGTGGTGTCATATCTCAATATTAAAAGGCTATAAGCATACGCTTACAGCCTAGTTTTTATTCTTCATTTTTCTTTTTCTTAACAAACTTCATGATGTAGTCCCATCCGAAGAAAATACCCATCAGTATGGCTGCTACCCACCAGTAAGAAGTTTTGTTGGCTTCGCCAGTGTTAGTTGCTTTAAACATTCTATCCCAGCGTATACGCCAGCCATTGGCTTGATAAGAGGAATTGTTGTCTGTAAAAGACCCCTCTAAACTCAGCCAAGTGAACATAGGCGAACCCATGATGTGAGTTTCTGGAACAAATCCGAAATATCTGGAATCCAGCGATGCATCTCTATTGTCTCCCATCATAAAATAGTAGTTTTGTTTGACTTCGTATTTGTCAGCAGCTACTTTATTGATGAAAATTTGGTTTCCTTTTACTTCTAAGATATTGTTTTCGTATTCTCTTATTAGTTTACTGTACATCGGTATCGTTTCGAGGTTGATGTCTATGATGTCGCCTTTTTTAGGGATTTTGATAGGTCCATACCAGTCCTTATTCCAGTCTTTGTTCATTGGGAAAATGGTATTGGAAATATCTACTTTGTCAGTATAGATGATTCGCTGTTCCTCTTGGGATTTTTTCAAATTAAGATGCATAGAAATATCCTGAACTCCCTTTGGTTCAATGGAAGGCTCTACAGAGGTTACGCC
>CAUQOP010000145.1:0-3461 GCA_963519505.1 uncultured Flavobacteriaceae bacterium
TGTAAAAGTTTCACGAAAATAGTCTTCCCTTTCTATTATAAAAATTTCAACAGTATCTTTTTTCAATTCATAATATCCATCATAATTATTTTTTCTTTTAAAATCTTCTAAATCAAAATACTCTACTTCTCCTATTTCATGTTCTTTAGATAAGTAGCTAGGTGTAGCACAACTTAATAAAATAATACTAATAAATAACACATATATATTATTCTTTACTCTCATTTCCATTTTCTCTTTCTAAT
The DNA here is from genome assembly GCA_963519505.1 of uncultured Flavobacteriaceae bacterium. Lineage (GTDB taxonomy): Bacteria > Bacteroidota > Bacteroidia > Flavobacteriales > Weeksellaceae > JABCPE02. The sequence continues at coordinate 246 of CAUQOP010000145.1, forward strand.
TTCACATGTGGTCTACAAGTCCAAAAACTAAATTTATTTTCTGTTTTTACTTAATTCTTTTGGAAACTCCTATGTTTTTTTCTTTCCCAAAAATATAAATAAAAGAATGAATATCTGCCCTTTTTTTCTAATAATCCATTAACTCATATTCTCCTTTATTCATTCCTGTAAAAAAGGAATTTTATACTTTCCTGCATTGTATTTATGATTTAAAAAATACTACCAAATATATAAATATTAAAATATCATTTCTTAGAGGAATGTATCCATATAATTTGTATTTTTGTGTTTTTTGAACTTCTCATAATATAAAATTATAAGAAGTTTTTTGAAATAACCCCCTCAAAAAAATACTATGAATTCGAACTTTTATTTTTTACAAGAAGATTATAACTTATTACACAATATTGCCTATTTATCTGAGAAAAACCTCTATTCTGACCCAAACACCTGCATGTTTAAACTCAGACAGTTCAGTGAAGTAATGGTCAATGAAATTTATCAAATCGAACATATCCCTATTCCTATAGAGAGCAATCAGGCTTCTAAAATCAATACACTTAAAAGAGAAGGCATCATAGAGCCTATTATTGCTGATATTCTGCATCAGTTAAGACTCAAAGGCAATGATGCTGTACACTCAGTCTATGCATCTGAGGAAACTGCAGAAACGCTGTTAAAAATGGCTTACCGATTGGCTCGCTGGTTTGCATTATCTTATGGCGAAGGGACAAAGGGGCATTCAGAATTTATACTTCCTGAAAAACACTCGATTTCTGTAGATGAACTAAAATCCGAAAAAGAAGCCCAAGAAAAACAAATAGAAACACTGAAAAACAAACTTTTTGAACTTCAAAAACAGAAAGAATATTTGGAAGAAAGCCAATCCAAAGAATTTTTGTCCGCACAAAAAGAGCGTGTAAAAAAATCTCAAAAATATGCAGGAGAGCTTACTCTCTCGGAAGCTGAAACCAGAAAAATAATTGATGCTCAATTAGAAGAAGCAGGATGGCAAGCAGACTCTATTAATTTAAAATACTCCAAAGGCACCCGCCCTGAAAAAGGTAAAAATATAGCAATAGCCGAATTTCCTACCGATAAAGGCAAGGCAGATTATGCTCTGTTTGTAGGTTTGCAATTGGTAGGCATCGTGGAAGCAAAGGCTGAATATAAGGACATTTCGGCAATTATTGCTAATCAGTGTAAGGATTATGTAACCAGCATAAAATAAGAACATTCCGAATATATCATTTCTGAATGGGGAGACTATAAAGTACCTTTTGTATTTGCAACCAATGGACGAAAATACCTGAAACAACTGGAAACCAAATCTGGAATATGGTTTTTGGACACACGCCGAAATGATAACATTCCCAAGGCTTTACAAAATTGGAAAAGTCCACAAGGCTTGTTGGAAGATTTGGAAAAAGACATAGAAAAAACCAACCAAAAACTTAACGAAACGCCTTATGATTTATTGAAAGATAAAGGCGGGCTCAATCTTCGTGAATACCAGATAAGAGCCGTAGAAGCTACTGAAAAAGAGCTACTTAACGGTAAACAGTCGATTTTGCTTTCAATGGCAACAGGAACAGGGAAAACCCGCACGATATTAGGAATGATTTATCGTTTCCTAAAAACACAGCGTTTTAAAAGAATACTGTTTTTAGTGGACAGAACTTCCCTTGGCGAGCAGGCTCACGATGTATTCAAAGAGGTACGATTAGAAGATTTACAAACCTTGGATAGCTTATACAATATCAAAGGATTGGAGGATAAAAACATTGACCGAGAAACCAAAATTCATCTGAGTACAGTTCAGGCGATGGTCAAACGGATTTTGTACAATGACGGCGAAAGTACTCCATCGGTCTCAGATTATGATTTGATTATCATTGATGAAGCCCACAGAGGATATACCCTGGATAAAGAAATGGGATATGATGAGCTGGAATTCAGAAATCAGGAAGATTTTGTCAGTAAGTATAGAACTGTAATAGAATACTTTGACGCTGTAAAAATAGCCGTCACTGCCACTCCTGCCCTGCACACCACCGAGATTTTCGGGAAACCTGTATTTGAGTACTCGTATAGAGAAGCTGTTTTAGATGGGTTTTTAGTAGATTACAATCTTCCTCATCAGATTATCACAAAATTAAGAAAAGAAGGCGTTCACTACCAAAAAGGAGATACGGTTCAGATTTTTGACTCAGAGAAAAACGAAATTACTGATTTTTCAGAACTTGAAGATGAACTTGATTTTGATATTAATCAGTTTAATAAAAAAATCATCATAGAGGATTTTAACCGAGTAGTACTCAATGAAATAGCCCAAGACCTTGACCCTGAAGGACAGGGGAAAACACTGATTTTCGCAGTAGATGACCAGCATGCAGACCTTATTGTAAAAATCCTTAAAGAAATCTATGCAAAGCAAGGCATTGATAATGATGCTGTTAAAAAAATTACAGGAAGCATCGGCGATAAAAAAAGAGTTTCTGAAGCCATCAAGCAGTTTAAGAATGAGAAATATCCAAATATTGCCGTTACGGTAGATTTGCTCACGACAGGAATTGATGTGCCCGAAATTACTTCATTAGTATTTTTACGCCGAGTAAAATCAAGGATTTTGTTTGAACAAATGCTGGGGAGAGCCACTCGTCTTTGCCCGAAAATCAATAAAGAAAATTTTGATATTTATGACCCTGTGGGAGTTTTCGAAAGCATCGTAGATTTTACGAAAATGATGCCTGTGGTTGCGAACCCTTCTGCTTCTTTTGAAGATATTATCAATGGAATTAACCATAGTGATGATGCTTCATCGGTAAAAAAATATGTGAATCAGCTCATTGGAAGACTGCAAAGGCGTGCCAAAAATATAGTAAAACAAGATGAAGACTATTTCCTAAATTTACAAAAAACAGCTCCACAAGAGTTTATCAGAGAACTAAAAGAACAATCAGCGGATGAAGCGAAAACATTTATCCAAAATAATATAAAAGCGATAGACTTTTTATTCCATTCTAAATCAAAATCAAATAATTACAAAATAATCAGCGGTAAAAAAGACCAGATAACCGAACGCTACCAAGGATACGGCGGAGCTGAACAGCGACCTGAAGATTATATCGAAGAGTTTAAAACTTTTATTACTCAAAATCAGAACAAAATAGCTGCGCTCAACATTCTCTGTACCCGCCCAAAGGAGCTTACCCG
>CAUQOP010000146.1:0-3443 GCA_963519505.1 uncultured Flavobacteriaceae bacterium
TATTAGCATATACTGCTGCGTTTGCTGAGAAGATAGCATCATAGTTTATGTGACCATCAGCATCTCTAAAAGAAGCATCGGTAATTCTTTTTCCTCCTACTTTTCCTAAATCACCAGTTCCACCACCTCTACCATTAGAAGCGTATAGTACAGTGCTCAGTTTAGATTTTGGAGTAATGTACCAATCCCAGTTGAACATAATTACTGGTTTTGAGTAGAATTTAGATTTGTTAGACAATGCTATTCTTCTTCATGCTGCATCTGTATAGTATCCAAAATCTGGGTTATACTGTCTGTATGGGTTCCCATCATGATCTGGATTATAGTCTATATAATCTTGTATTTTGCTTGTAAAACCTCTTTGGTCGTGCCACTGAGGAGAAGATGTTATAGTAAACTGGAAGTTATGTTTTTTATTTGGCTCAAATCCTAAAGCAAAATAGTATGCATAAGATTCGAAATCAGTGTTTTGTACATAATAAGAACCAGCTGTTCTACTCATTAAGAAAGAGGTAGACCAGCCGTTTTCAGTTTTTCCTGTATTATATGAGAAAGAAGCTTTGTGATAGTCATTATTTGCAACTCCTATTCTTACAACACCTCCTTTTTTCATGTCTGCCGCACGCGTAATGAAGTTCATAGTTCCCCCTACAGAAGCAATTGCTAATTTAGATGAACCTAAACCTCTCTGAACCTGAATGGTACTTGTAACATCAGAAAGACCTGTCCAGTTAGAAAAATACACAGCACCGCCTTCCATATCGTTCACTGGCATACCATTTACCATCACAGCGATGTTTCTAGATTCGAAACCACGCATTGTGATTCCTCCATCTCCGAAACCACCACCAGATTTAGTCGCATACACAGATGGTGTAGTGTTAAGAACTTCTGTCAATTCCTGATTTCCTAATCTCTCAATGATTTGAGCAGATTTCACAGTAGATACAGCTACTGGAGTTTTTCTGTCTTTAGCGATGTCCGCTACTCCCACAAGAACTACTTCATCAATGTTCTTTTCTGAACCTTTGGTTTCCTCTTGTGCAAAATAAAAACTTGCCGTTGTTAAAGTCAATGCTGCTATCGCAGATCTCCTTAAAAAGTTTGTCTTCATAAAATTTTTTGGTTTTCTAAATTTTAAATGTGGCAAATTTACGGTTATTTTTTTAACTAAAATTAACAAATCATTAAAATTTTACATCTTAAAATGTTAATTTTTTAAATATGTCTATTTCAGCCCTTTTACAAGGAGATATTTTCAGAAATTTCTTCGGTCTCGTCTGTGTCATTTTCTTCTTTTTTATCATTTTCAGAAAATTCATCATGATAAACTTGAATCAACAATACAGTAATGGAAATCAATATCGGTCCAAAAATCAACCCGATAAAACCAAAAACCTTCAACCCTAAAATAATCCCAAATACAGAATTCAGCGGGTGAATGTTTTCTATTCTTTTTAAGAATGTGAATCTCAAGATATTATCCACTCCCGCAGAAAGAAAACCGAAAAATAGAACTCCCGCCGCTCCCACTGGGTTTTGGCTCGCCAGCAGCATAAGTGACACTGGAACATAGACAATCGCGCCTCCTACAATAGGGATAAGCGATGCCATGGCCGTTAAAATAAATAAGAAAAACGGACTAGAGACTCCAAAAATGAGATACCCTATGAAAACTGTGAGCCCCTGCCCAACGGCTACCACAGGAATTCCCACCACATTGGCAATGATAAGTTTTCGGAAACGCTCGCCTATCTTATTGATATTAGATTTTTTCAGTGGAACAGCCTTTTCCAAAGCCCTTTCCATCGCTCGAGAATTGACCAGCATAAAATACAAAATGAAATAAGCCGTCACAATCGTAGTCACCACCTCCACCGTAGTATTCAGCAAAGATGAGGTGTAAACCGTCGCCCACTCACCTACTTTTTTTATGTCGATGGAATTCATGATATCATAGCCCGTCTTATCCTTTATATATTGATGGATTTGATTGGCATTCTCTATGGCTATCTCTATATATTCTCGGGAATTTGCCAGCTTTACCACCAAGGTTTCTGCTATGTAATAAAACGGAACGATTATAACCAAAAGGGAAAGCAACATCAAGAAACCAATCGCCAGCCAAGGTTTCCATTTTCTGGCCTCTGTAAGTTTAAAATAATAATCTCGGAAAATGACATAAAGTGTAATTGCGCCTAGGAATGAAGGCAAAAAATCACTTAAATTAAATCCTATCAAAAACAAAAATCCAAAAATCATCCCCAGTAGGATTATCTGTCTGATTTTGTTGTTACTAATTTGATTTCCCATACTAAAATTTATTCTGCAATAATATCAAAAGTATTTTAAATAAAGAAAATCCTTTCCCAATTTCTTAGGAAAGGATTTTTATCATAGCAAAATGTATAAATACATTGTTTTATCAAACTTTGATTTCTACATCTACACCGCTTGGTAATTCTAACTTCATAAGAGCATCTACAGTCTTAGAAGAAGAAGAGTAGATATCCATCAATCTCTTGTGTGCAGAAAGCTGGAACTGTTCTCTTGCTTTTTTATTAACATGCGGAGATCTAAGCACAGTAAAGATTCTCTTGTGAGTAGGTAATGGGATTGGTCCATTTACTACAGCACCTGTAGATTTTACTGTTTTTACGATTTTCTCAGCAGATTTATCTACTAAATTGTAATCGTAAGATTTTAATTTTATTCTGATTCTTTGTGACATTTTAATCTAAATTTTAATTAACCTCTTGCTTTAGCTATTACTTCTTCAGCCACATTCTGTGGAGCTGGTTCATATTTTTCAAACTCCATAGAAGATGTTGCTCTACCAGAAGATAATGTTCTAAGAGCTGTTACATATCCAAACATTTCTGCTAATGGAACAAATGCTTTGATAACTTTAGCATTATTTCTATCATCCATACCGTTTACAGTACCTCTTCTTCTGTTAAGGTCACCTACGATATCCCCCATGTATTCTTCTGGAGTAACAACTTCCAATTTCATGATAGGCTCCATGATTACTGGTTTAGCAGCTTTACCAGCTTCTCTAAATCCAAGTTTAGCAGCCAATTCGAATGAAAGTTGGTCAGAGTCCACTGGGTGGAAAGAACCATCTTTTAGTGTAACTTTAATTCCTTCAATCTCGAATCCAGCCAAAGGACCATTTTTCATAGCTTCTTTGAATCCTTTTTCAACAGAAGGGATAAATTCTTTTGGAATGTTACCACCTTTAATTTCGTTGATGAATTCAAGACCTGTTTTTCCTTCATCAGCAGGACCAATTTCGAAAATGATATCCGCGAATTTACCTCTACCCCCAGTTTGTTTTTTGTAAACTTCTCTGTGGTTAGCTGTAGCTGTAAGAGATTCGTTGTAATCTACATGCGGCTGTCCTTGGTTTACTTCTCCCTTGAACTCTCGTCTTAGACGGT
>CAUQOP010000147.1:0-3440 GCA_963519505.1 uncultured Flavobacteriaceae bacterium
ACAAAGATGAAAGCCAAAATAGCCAGCGCCACATGCATATAAGTTTTTCTATAAAAAGAAGCTTTTTGCTCCTCAGTGGACATTGCTACTAGTTGATTTGTAAATTCCATAAAAGTTTTTGTTTTTAAAATTTAATTCTACAAATATAAATATTTTTTTGGAAAAGCAATTTTACAAACTACTTAAAAACGCCATCGTATCCACATTATCTGCATAAGTGTCTAGTTCAGGATGCTGCGCCTCTCCAAAGCCGATAGCCGAAGGGATTTCAAGTGTAGAATTTGCTACAACGCACTGGATGTTTTCCTCATTTTCCGAAAGGAAATTCTGGACATCGTTTATCGTTTCATATCGGCTGAAATTGATGACGGACAGCGGACTGAAAAGTTTTTCATCTTCTTTGAGCATTACGAAATTATTGTCCCAAAACTGCTCTTGGTTCAGCAGGTAAATGGCTCTGGTGTAGTCGTAATTATTGGCGTATTGGTTGTGATTGATAATTTCTTTAAAGTTGATAAAATTCTCAAACAATCTATCCAAAGGCATTTCAGCAGGAATGAAAAGTCGGGTAACATTTCGGCAGCCCAACCCAAAATATCGGAAAATATCCTCCGCAAGCGCCTGAATTTCCTCATCGGTTTCATCACCTTTTAAAACTCCGATAGAAGTTCTGTTTTTCCTAATGATGTTCGGCACATCTTTGAAATAATATTCCAAATATCGGGCAGTATTATTGCTTCCCGTAGCGATGACAGCATCATAATTTTCTAATTTTTCCACAAAATGAAACTCCAAAATCCCACCGCTGAGCTCATTCCATTTATTAAGTAAAAAAGGTAAAATCAGTCTGTCCTTGGAGGAGAGTTTTATCAATGGAATGTTTCCGCTTAGCAAAACACAAATCACATCGTGGAAGCCTACCAAAGGGATATTTCCAGCGAGAATCAGCCCGATTTTTTTCGGAGTGGAAGAAAAATGATATTGACCAGTCCAAGCAGATATTTTCTCCTCGGTAAGGTTTTTCGCCCAGCTTTTTAGGCAAAATCTTACGCTTTCTTCTGTGAACCAAGAATTTTCTATTTCAGATTTTCTTATCAAAGAAGCGAATTTGCTTTCTTCTTCATTGAAATTCTCTGGTTTAGCAGAGAGAAATTGGTTTAAAAAAATGCCCAGTTGCGATAAAGAGGAAACTATATTATCATTTTTCATAAATATTGTTTTTATATAAATAAAGTTTTTAACTTTGTGCAAAATTAAAAAATATAATACTAATGGCTATCAAAATAACGGACGAATGTATCAACTGTGGAGCATGTGAGCCTGAATGTCCCAACAATGCCATTTATGAAAGTGCAGTGGATTGGAGGGCTTCAGATGGAACTATATTATCAGGAATGATAACTTTTCCCTCGGGACTTACTTTGGATGCGGATGAGGCGCAGCCACCAGTGAGCGATGATACATATTTTATAGTAACGGATAAATGTACGGAATGTATAGGCTTTCATAATGAGCCACAGTGCGCTGCAGTGTGCCCTGTGGACTGCTGTGTGCCAGATGAAGACCATGTGGAGACAGAGGAGCAGCTTCTCACGAAGAAGGCGTTCATGCATGGAGAATAATTTTCCTGATTCTTTTGGAAGAATGCAGAAAAATAATTACCTTTAAACCCAAGTTTAGTTTAATAAAAATTTAAAAAGTCGTATATAAAAATTAAAACAATGAAAAAGCACAATTTCAGCGCAGGACCGTGTATTTTGCCACAAGAAGTTTTCCAAAAATCAGCAGAAGCTATTTTGGATTTTAATGGTATCGGATTGTCATTACTTGAGATTTCTCACAGAAGTAAAGATTTCATCGAAGTAATGGATGAGGCTAGAGCCATCGTAAAAAGACTAATGAAATTAGGAGATGATTATGATGTACTTTATCTGGGAGGAGGAGCGTCTTTACAGTTTGTAATGGTTCCTTTTAACTTGATGAAAGTAGGAGGGAAGGCAGCTTATACAGATACAGGAACTTGGGCAGCAGGTGCAATTAAAGAAGCTAAACGACTTGGACAAGTGGATATCGTAGGTTCTTCTAAAGAAGAAAACTATTCTTTCATCCCAAAAGACTATACTGTGGGTGCAGAGTATGACTATTTCCACTGTACTTCTAACAATACTATCTTCGGTACACAGATGAAATCTTTCCCGAAAGTGGGAACATCTCTAGTGTGCGATATGTCTTCGGATATTTTCAGTAGAGAGATAGATTTCTCTCAGTTTGACCTTATCTATGCTGGCGCTCAGAAGAATATGGGACCTGCTGGCGCTACTTTGGTAGTAGTGAAAAAGGATATTTTAGGAAAAACAGGAAGAGATATTCCTTCTTATTTAGATTATCAGGTTCACATCAGCAAAGATGCGATGTTTAATACACCTCCTGTATTCCCTATTTATGCGAGTTTGCTTACATTACAACACCTTGAAAAAAATGGTGGAATAGCAGCAGCAGAGCAGAGAAATAATGCGAAAGCAAAACTTCTTTATGATGAAATAGACAGAAACCCATTATTTGAGAGTTTCTGCCGTCCAGAAGACCGTTCTAATATGAATGTTTCTTTCAAACTTCTAGATGAATCTAAAAAAGAAGCGTTTGACAAAGCTTGGAAAGAAGCAGGAATCAATGGTCTAAATGGGCATAGAAACTTGGGAGGATACAGAGCAAGTATGTACAATGCCTTACCGATAGAAAGCGTACAGGTATTGGTAGATGTGATGAGCTCCATTCAGTAAAATCATTATTAAAGCATAAAAAACAAGATTTATGCCCGTATTCAAGCCATTTCGTGGGATAACGCCCTATGGGGAATATATAAAAAGTTTTCCTACACGCCCATTGAGTAATTATACTCATGAAGAAATCGTAAAGAAAGCCGAGAGAGAGTTTTCTTATGTGAGAATGGTGGAACCGTATTTGTCTGGTGAACCTCAGAATTTGGAGCAGAATCTGGGTAGAGTGAGGGCGAATTATGAGGAGTTGCTGAGAAATCACAACCTGCATCAGGAGGAGGAATCAGGATATTATTTGTATTGTCAAATATTGCCTGATAGCAGTGTTTTCAGAGGGCTTTTAGGATTGGTTTCCGTAGAAGATTATAATTCAGGAAAGATTAAAAAGCACGAAGAAACACTCACACACAGAAAAGAAAAACTGTCTAAGTATCTGGAAGGTGTGAATCTCCAAGCGGAACCAGTGCTTTTAACCTATTCTTCAAATGCTGAATTAGAGGCTCTTATGAGTGAGGAAGAAAGGAAAAATCCCGTTTTGGAATATGCAGACAGCAAGGGAACTAAACATCGTGTTTGGAAAATTCAAGATGAAGAAACCTTGAAAAAATATGAACAAATCTTAGCAAAAGTAGAGGCTTTCTACATTGCTGATGGGCATCATAG
>CAUQOP010000148.1:0-3427 GCA_963519505.1 uncultured Flavobacteriaceae bacterium
TTTTTTCTACATCATCTATACTAATTCCTGCGGCATCGATAGTTTCTTTAATTGCAGGAGGAACATTAGTCAAGACATATTCATAAATTTTTCTTCCTGCCATTCTGATATATTTTTTCTTAGGATCATGGTCTTTGTTCAGAGAACAATCCATATCCAAATAAGTAATTTCTTCTTGATTATCACAAATAGTCGCCGAAGAAATTATTCCCACAGTTTCATCATCTGTTGCTTTTACAACCACAGCGCCTGCACCATCCGCAAAAATCATTCTATTTCTGTCATATGGGTCTAATGCTCGGCTCGGTGTTTCAGAACCAACTACAAGAATAGTTTTGGCTTTTCCTGCCTTTATAAGAGAATCCGCCAAAATCATAGATTCTACCCAACCAGGACAACCAAAAATCATATCGTAATTTACACATTTTCTGTTCTTTATGCCAAGTTTATGCTTTATTCTTGCAGACATAGAAGGCATAAAACTACTTATTCCATCTACATTGATTTCTCCAAAATTACTCGCACAGATAATGTAATCTATAGTTTCGCGGTCTATTCCAGCATCTTGGATAGCTATTTCAGAGGCTTTTGTAGCAATATCAGAATTTTTTTCATCATCATTCACATACCTACGGCGTTCAATTTCAGTGATTTCTACAAATTTTTTGACAATTTCCTCATTAGGTTTGTCTATAATTTTTCCATTTTCATCATAGAAAACAGCATCTAAGAAATAATTTCCATCAATAACTCTTTCTGGAATATAAGACCCTGAACCTATGATTATAGTATTTGGCATAATTGTGATTTTTTTAGTTTATCGTAAAATTCCTAAAGGATAGAACACCTACCCTATTCATATAAATAAGGATTTATAAATTTTATAGCACAAAAATTACAAAAAATAAATAGCCTTACTTAAAATTGTTAGCAAATATACAATAATAAATTAAATAATTATTGATTTATCAGAGAGAAAAAATACATTTGATATAATATATTTTTTATTAGAGAATTAAATTCATTTATAAACTCTATTTTTCATCAAAAATTCATCTCTCAATAAAATTACAAAAAGCCTCCCAAAAAAGAAGGCTTTTCAAAATTATCTTGCTATATTTACTGCTCTCGTTTCGCGGATTACTGTTACTTTTACTTGTCCTGGGTAAGTTAGTTCGTTTTGTATTTTCTCTGAAATATCATACGAAAGCTGATGAGCTCTTTCATCATTTACCTTACTACTCTCCACCATTACTCTCAGTTCTCTACCCGCTTGTATCGCAAACGCATTAGAAACACCATCAAAGCTTAATGCTGCTGCTTCTAAATCTTTCAACCTTTGGATATATGATTCTAAAACTTGTCTTCTCGCTCCAGGTCTTGCTCCTGATATTGCATCAGCTACCTGAACGATTGGAGATAATAGAGAAGTCATCTCTATCTCATCATGGTGTGCACCGATAGCATTAACCACCTCTGGATTTTCACCAAATTTCTCTGCCCACTGCATTCCCAAAAGCGCGTGTGGTAGTTCAGATTCTTCCTCTGGAACTTTTCCTATATCGTGTAAAAGCCCTGCTCTTTTAGCTAATTTCACATTTAATCCCAGCTCCGCAGCCATAGTTGCAGCTATATTTGCCACCTCTCTGGAGTGCTGTAATAGGTTTTGTCCATAGGAAGAACGGTATTTCATTCTACCCACTATTTTTACAAGTTCTGGATGAAGTCCATGAATACCCAAATCTATTATCGTTCTCCTTCCTACCTCTATGATTTCCTCTTCTATCTGTTTGCGGGTTTTTTCTACAACTTCTTCTATTCTTGCAGGGTGAATTCTACCATCGGTAACAAGTCTATGAAGCGAAAGGCGTGCAATCTCCCTTCTTACAGGATCAAAACACGAAAGCAAAATAGCCTCTGGCGTATCATCTACTATAATTTCTACTCCTGTAGCGGATTCCAATGCACGGATATTTCGTCCTTCTCTACCGATAATTCTTCCTTTAACCTCATCAGATTCTATATTAAATACTGAAACTGAATTCTCAATCGCCTGCTCTGTCCCGATTCTCTGAATGGTCTGAATAACGATTTTTCTTGCTTCATTTTTCGCATTCATCTGAGCCTCTTCCATTATGTTTTGAACATAGGCTTGGGCTCTGGTTTTTGCTTCTGCTTTTAGAGATTCTACCAATTCTTTTTTGGCCTCTTCTGCAGAATAGTTAGATATTTTTTCCAACATTTCTACTTTTTGAGAAATGGCTTCATTGAGCTCAGCTTGTTTTTTATCAACGATTTCAGATTTACTTTGATATTCAGTCTGTTGCTTTTCTAAATCTTTTTCAAGTCTAGAAACTTTACTAAGCTCATCATTTAGCTTACTTTCTTTATCCTTGGCTCTTTTCTCTATTTCCTGCATTTTTTTCTCACGAGCTTGGATATTGGCATCATGTTCTGTCTTTAATTCTAAAAACTTTTCTTTTGCTTGAACTATTCTCTCTTTCTTTATAGATTCTGCTTGTACATTGGCATTTTGAATGATGTTCTCTGCGTTTTGTTTAGCATCTTTTATAATGAAATTAGCTTTGGAATTTGTGGCTTTCCTTGAATAAAGAATTCCTCCCAAAGCTCCCACTACAAGACCTATTATGATATAAATTATCTCCATTATTTATTAACTATTTGATTATTTTCTTTCCAATATTTTTACAAAAAACCCACAATAATCCATTTGTGATGTTAGAGTAAACTCCCTATCAACACGATTTGAGCTTATTTCTACTCTCTGTAATCCGACAAGATGACGGCGCGCCATTGAGCAGACCTTTACTCGGTAATTGTTTAGCGTTGAGTTTACCTAAATAAAGTTAGAATTATTGCAGGCTTCATTTATTATTCTTTGTTATCCTCTTCCAGCTCCTTCAAAAAATTTATTACTTCTTTCAGCTTTTCATCAGCTTCTTTCAGCTCTCTATCTTTTTTCTGTAAATTAAACTCTGCATTTATCATAAGCCTAAGGGCTGTCATCGCGAGAGCATCCTGTTTGTCTTTGGTAGCATAGTTATTCTCCATCTCCTTTATCGTCATCTCTATATTTTTCCCTATCCTACGCACCACTTCCTCCTGCTCAGGAGTAATATACATTGCATAATATCGCCCTGCGATATTTATTCTTATTTCCTGCTGCGCCATTACATTCCAGTATTTCTAAGATAAGCTATACATGCATCAATTTCCTTAATCAGTCTATTGATATGATTTTTCATCAATCTATTATGGTCTGGATTACCAGAAATTGCTGAAATCAATTTTATCTTTTTTTGTTCCTCCTTCAACTCCTGATTTTCTCTCTGCTCCTCTTCATATTTTCCTTTCAGCAAATCATATTTTTTCTGCAAATCCTCATATTCTTTTGATAATTCTTTAT
>CAUQOP010000149.1:0-3391 GCA_963519505.1 uncultured Flavobacteriaceae bacterium
TCCCAGTACTGCACTTGGCTATCATGCAGTCCCGTGGTGATGAGAATATTAGGATAATCCTTGGCTTCCACATTATCATAAGGAGAATATGATTTCATATAGTCATAATATTCCTTTTCGTTAGGATTTCCCCATTCATCGTATTCTCCTGTGGTGAGCGGAATAGTCTCATCCAGCATAGTGGTCACCACATCCACAAACGGCACCTGCGCCACGATGCCGCAGAACAGCTCTGGAGCTTCATTCATCACAGCTCCCATCAGAAGCCCTCCTGCACTTCCGCCCATGGCGTAGAGATGCTCTGGCGAAGTATAATTTTCTTTCACCAAAAACCTTGCTGCATCTATGAAATCATAAAAAGTATTTTTCTTGTGAAGCATTTTCCCATCTTCGTACCACTCTCGCCCTAAATATTCTCCTCCTCTGATGTGGGCAATCGCATAGACAAAACCTCTATCCAAAAGAGAAAGTCTCACGCTGGAAAACGCAGCATCCACAGTATGCCCATAGCTGCCATAGCCGTAGAGCAGGAGTGGAGTTTCAGCTGATTTTTTCGTGTCTTTATGATAGACCAAAGAAATCGGAATGCTGGATTTCCCATCTCTCGAAGGCGCCCATATTCTTTCGGAAATATAGTTTTCGCTATGGAACTTTCCGCCCAAAACTTCCTGCTGTTTCAACAGTTTGGTGGTTTGAGTTTTCATATTATACTCATAGGTAGAGTTAGGCGTAGTCATAGAAACATAGCCATAGCGCAAAGTTTCAGTATCAAACTCTAAATTCAGTCCGATATAAGCCGTATAAGCAGGGTCATTAAAGGGCAAATACCATGATTTACCCGACTGGTTATCAATGATTTTAATTTGAAGCAGTCCTCTTTCTCTTTCTTCGAGAACCAAATAATTTTTGAATATCTCAAAACCTTCCAAAAGCACCTCTTTTCTGTGAGGAATCAGCTCCTGCCAATGTTCTTTCTCCGTCTGCGAAAGTGGCGTTTTCATCAGTTTGAAATTGGTGGCTTTTCCTTCATTGGTCAAAACATAAAAATCATTTTGATAATGTTCTACGGCATATTCCAAATTTTCTTCCCTTTTTTGGAAGAGTTTCCATTCCGCAAAAACATTATCAGCTGGGATAAATCTATGCTCATCCGAAATCGTAGAAGAACTCACGATAAAAATATACTCCAAAGATTTGGTTTTGAAAACACCTACATCAAAGGCTTCGTCTTTTTCATGAAAAATCAAAACATCTTCTTCCTGCGGTGTTCCTACCTTGTGCCGAAAAACCTGAAACGCACGAAGGCTTTCATCTTTTCTAATGTAGAAAAAATGCTCATTGTCATTTACCCAGACTATTTTCCCTGTGGTGTTTTCTATCGCTTCCGAGAAGTTTTTTTCTTGTTTTAAATCCTTTATACGGATGGTATAAATTCGCCTTCCTGTAATGTCTTCTGAATAGGCGAGAAGCGTATTGTCCAGCGAAACGGAAATTCCGCCCACATCGTAGAAATCGTGATTTTGAGCCAAAATATTGACATCGAGCAAAAGCTCTTCTTCGTTCTCTAAAGTTTGGTGCTTTCTGTAAAAAACTGGATATTCTCCACCTTTGTGATAGCGGGTGATATACCAGTATTGGTTAAAGAAATAAGGCAGACTCTCATCATCTTCCTTATAACGGGCTTTCATCTCTTGGAAGAGTTCCTCTTGCAGTTTTTCTGTGTCCTTCATGATGAAATTACAGTAGGCATTTTCCTCCTCTAAATAGGCGATGACCTCTGGGTTTTCCCTCTCGTTGAGCCAGTAGTAGTTGTCTATTCTCTGGTCTCCGTGTATAGTGAGTTTCTTTTCTATCTTTTTCGCTTGTGGTTGTTTCATTTTGGTATTTTTTTAAAAATAACACCTCCCTTAACCCAAGAGAGATGTTAGTAACTAATTATATTTTAAACAATGAAAAATCAACTTTATTTACTATTTGCAATATATTTTTCTATTGCCATAGCCATAGAAGGAGTTTCCTTTGTAGGCGCCATTACATCCACGCGCAATCCTGCTTCTTCTGCTGCCAGTCTGGTTCCCTCTCCAAAAACGCCTATTTTTTTGTCTCCTTGTTTAAAATCTTCAAAATTCTTGAATAAAGATTTTATTCCCTGCGGACTGAAAAACACCAGCATATCATAATCCTTAAGTTTTACATCAGACAAGTCACTGCTTACGATTTTGTACATCACAGCTTTTGTCCAGTCTATTCCAGAGCTATCCAAAACCTTAGGAATATCATCTCCCATCACATCAGAACACGGCAGGAGGTATTTTTCATCTGGAAATTTTTTGAACAAAGGCAGCATATCCGCCACTGTTTTCTCTCCAAAACTTATTTTTCGCTTTCTGTAAACAATATGTTTTTGTAAATAATTTGCAACAGCTTCAGATTGACAGATGTATCTCATGCTGTCTGGCACTTGGAAACGAAGCTCTTCTGCCAATCTAAAATAATGGTCAATAGCTCCTCTACTTGTGAATATTATCCCTGTATATTGTGAAATATCTATTTTCTGCTGTCTGAACTCCCTTGCATCTACTCCTGCTACTTGTATAAAGGAACGGAAATCCACCTTTATTTTTTCCCTTTTTAAAAGCTCCAAATATGGAGAAGATTCTGCACTTGGTGCTGGTTGTGATACCAATATTGACCTTACTTTCATCATTTATCCTTATAGGTTCATAAAAATACAAACTTCCAAACCGCCAGCATAGGCAAAATTTGGAGCGTGCAAATATACAAAATTTTATAATACCACTCCTCTGGCAAAGGCTTTTCTTTGTGGAGAAAATAACATATATTTTTTACAACAAAAAAGACCAATTCTGTAATTATATATATAAGGTAAGCCTGCTGCTTATCAACACCTAAATAGTAATGGACAATTACAGCCAGTATTATTAAAAGAGATTCTACAAAATAAAACCTCTGAGCAATGAATCCCAGAATCATCCATTTTTTAGGTCGGGTAACTGCTCTATAAAACAATAAAGTAATGAGCGTTTTTAGTAAATAATAAACACTCAGGATGATTATCATAAATCCTATCTTATTAGGAACCCAGCCCGAAATATCATTATCCATCACATAGCGTGGGACAATGGGAATATACTGAGCCAACAAAAGAGCTTGACTGACAATAAAAACACAACTGACAAATATCCAGCTGAGCAGATTATTCTGAGCCTCTCCATAAGACTGCAAAAGATATTCCCTGAAAGAAACCTCTTTCTGTACCCAGTTAAACAAAATCAAGTATACTACTCCTAGCCCAAGAAGGGTAAAAATAACCCAATCATGGTTTTCAACAATTCTAACCACTCAAAAAAATTTTCAACAAAAATAAGGT
>CAUQOP010000150.1:0-3388 GCA_963519505.1 uncultured Flavobacteriaceae bacterium
CATTTTGGGCGTGAGGAAGCTGCTCCACTACTAGTTTTATATTGGTATAATGGGTCGTAATCACTGCAAAACTCTCTTTTTCATAGAAGAATTCCAAAAACGCCTCCGCCAACGCTCCACCAAGCTCAGGGTCTGAACCTGTCCCAAATTCATCAATCAGCAATAATGTGTTCTCATCTGCCTCACGCACTATTCGGCTCATTTTTTTCAGCCTTGATGAATATGTAGAAAGATGATTTTCAATGGACTGATTATCACCTACATCCGTCATCAGTTTATCAAAGAAAAACATTTCTGAACGCGGATGAACAGGCACCAAAATCCCTGACTGAATCATCAGCTGAAGCAGCCCTAAAGTCTTCAGAGTGATGGACTTACCACCTGCATTAGGCCCTGATATACAGATAATTCTATTTTGTTCCGAAAGCTCTAGCGTCTGAGGAAAAATCGCCTTGTTTTCCTGTGTGTTTCTCAGCCAAAGAAGCGGATGATAGGCATCGATAAGTTTCAGAGTTTTATGAGTATTGATTTTAGGTAAAACTCCATTGATTTTTTCAGCAAATTTCGCTTTGGCTCTTGTGATATCAAGGTTATAGAGATATTCCTGATAATCTGATAATTGAGAATGAAATTCAGCAATTTCTGATGTCAGTTTCCTCAAAATCCTATCCACTTCCTTTTTCTGCTCCTCTTCACTTTCGCGGAGCTGGTGATAATGTCTCACGACGCTGTCAGGCTGGATGTATGTGATAGAGCCTGTTTTAGAAACTCCTAAAACACGCCCCGAAACTCGTTTTTTAAATCCTGATTTCACCGCCAAAACCCTTTGGTCTTCTATCGTGCTTTCGCGGATTTCATCAAGAAAATCATGCTGGGCATAGTGATTCAGGGATTTATTAAAGTTTTCTTGAATATTTTTTTTAGCAATAGAAATGCTTTCTCGAATTTCCTTCAGAAGTGGAGATGCCTCGTTTTTAACATCTCCAAAACGATTGAAAACCGCCGAAATTTTATCTATAATCTCTTTTCTAAATTCAAGCCCTTTAATTTCCTCTTCTAAATTCGGGAAGTTTTCAGAGAATTTCGGGAAAAACGATTGCAATTTTCCTATTTGCTCGGTAATTTTTCGGATTCTCAAAAAAGCCGATGCTTCTAGTCTGAAATTTTCTATAAGCATCAGTTTCAGAGGCTCTTCTATATCTTCATACTCATCAAAGGGAATGTAATTTTCACTCTCATAGGAAGACAAAAATTCCGAAGTTTTTTTCAGCAAAAATTCCGCTTCTTTTTGTGGAAGCGGCTTTATATTTGATATTTTTTCAGCTACTCTCGGCGAGTATGCATAGGGCGTGATTTCCTCCAATAATTTAGGAAATTCCAGCTCGTTCAAATGGTCTTGTAAAATCTGCACCTTGCAAAAGTAACATTTTTAATTTTTATTTTAAAGATTTTTCATAAGCCTCCCAGCCTATTTCTCTGTAATTTTTTGATGATTTTTCAGCATCTTCCGCCTGATAAACTCCGCGCCCCACGATGATAAAATCAGTATGCAGATTATGAAAAACATGGTCTGGCGTATTGTACTGCTGCCCTTTATCATCGCCTGACTGTTCTAAACTAACCCCTGGAGTAAAAAGCAGCATTTCTTTGTTTATTTTTCTCTGAACCACACAGCCCATTATATTAGGCTGTTCCTCAACGATTTTAAGCCCTTCTTCTTGGTAATGAGCATCTGTAAGCGTCCCCTCACAAGACATTCCCAAAATCGCTATAACTCCCACATTTTTAAAACATTCCAAAGATTTCTTTCCTGCTATGAGATGTGATGTCACCATATCCGCCCATTTTGAGATTTGATAAACGCCTTTTGAGAATTGCAACTCCTGTGTGCTGCCTATATCCGCAAATTTTCTATCCTCCATCAATAAAAAATTATGCTTCCTCGCTAAATCTACCAGCGGAAGAATGGTCTTATCATGGTCAAAATCTTTTATAATATCTATGTGTGTTTTCAGAGCCACTATCTGTGGTCCTACTTTCTCTGCTAAATTCAGCAACTCACTGGTAGTCACCACATCAGCAGAGACTATCAGATTAGATTTTTTATTGATTGCTGTCTGCAAAAGTTTTTTTGCTGTGGGATGTTTTACTACTTCTAATTTCTGTTCGTAAGAAAGTCTTTTTTCTTCCTCAAATTTCACTTGTTTCCCTGTTAAAAAATCATGGATTTTTGCAACCTGCTCATCATCTATTTCTCCTGCTCCATGTAAGATTTTCACCACTTCTGCGATTGTAAACAGCGTATGAACTCTGTATCTCTTCTGTTCTAGAAGCTCCTTTCCACCCTGCTGTCTATCCAAAACCACCACTATATCAGACACTTTCAGCCCTTCTTTCTCCACCTCTGCTATGGTCTCCAAGAGGGATTTTCCAGATGTAATCACATCTTCGACCAAGAGGCAAGATTGCCCTTGTTTATAGATACCTTCTATCAGTTTTTTAGTTCCATAACCTTTGGCTTCTTTTCGCTTCATTATCAATGGAATCTCGGACAATAGAGACATCACAGTCGCCATCGGAAGTGCCGCATAAGGAACTCCACAAATCAAATCCAATTTATTATCCTTTGGTAAAATTTCTAAAAGATGCTCTGCTAGTTTTTTCAGAATTTTCGGGTCTGATGCCAACGGGCGCAAATCCACATAAAAAGGGCTTTCTATTCCACTTTTCAAAGTGAATTTCCCAAATTTAATGATTTCTAATTTGTAAGATTCTAAAAAGAATTTGTTTTTGGATTCCATGAGATTAATTTTTCACAAAGTTAAATAAACTTGGCTACTTTTTTTTATTCATTTTTATACAATTTATTATTAAATTTGCGACTTATTCTTTTTATGAAAAATAATACCACACCTACAAAAAAATTCCGAAAACCAAGAATAGCGCTTGGTTTCACGCTTATATTTCTGTCAGTAATACTCATTATTTCCTTTATTTCTTACCTAATGAGCTGGAGAGAAAACCAAAGCCAAATAGGGAATTTCCTAGACAAGGAAATCAAATCCACCAATATTTTTGGCAAAATGGGCGACTGGCTGGGAAATGTTTTTATATTCGAGAGCGTGGGAATTTCTGCGTTTATCGTTGCTTTCCTGCTTTTTGTTTTCGGGACTTTGATTTTAGGAATAAAACTATTCAAGCCATGGAAAACTATTTCCCATAGTTTTTTCTTTTTGGCGTGGCTGCCTGTGTTCATAGGAGCTGTCACTAAAGGAAATGGTATTCTAAGCGGTGTTTTCGGCTACCAGATTTATGATTATGGTTCCAGCATTATAGGGAGTTTTGGGCTTTGGACTTGTATTATTCTAAGTTTTGCTCTGTATTTCAT
>CAUQOP010000151.1:0-3386 GCA_963519505.1 uncultured Flavobacteriaceae bacterium
ATATGCCCATAATAAAGAAATAGTATGGGTGCAGGAAGAACCTGAAAACATGGGGGCTTGGGCGTATATTCTGAGAAATTTGAGAAATACAGGAATTCAGGTAATCGCGCCAGTGTCCAGCGGTACACCTGCTCCAGGAACACACAAAGGTTTTGATAAAAACCAAAAACAGGTAATCCAGCGAGTGTTTGATTTAGAAAATTTAATAAGATAAACAATAGAGTTTATTAACATAAAATAAAGACTTAGAGCTATGTCTATATTAGAAATGAAAGTGCCTTCACCAGGCGAATCCATCACAGAAGTAGAAATTTCATCTTGGTTAGTAAAAGATGGTGATTTTGTAGAAAAAGACCAGCCGATAGCAGAGGTAGATTCTGATAAGGCGACACTAGAACTCCCAGCTGAGCAGTCAGGAGTAATTACCCTAAAAGCTGAGGAAGGAGATGTAGTAAAAGTAGGGCAGGTAGTCTGCCTTATAGATATGTCTGCACAAGGGTCAACCACGAAGGCAGAAAAACCAGCTTCGGAAATGAAAGTGGAAGCACAAACAGTGGCTGCTCCTGCACAAGAGCCTAAAAAAGAGGAATCTCATCCATCTTCTCCATTAGCGAAAGTGATTTTAAAGGAGAATAGCATTGATTCTGATAAAGTTACAGGAACAGGAGTGGGCGGAAAAATCACCAAAGAGGATGCGATAAAAGCTGTCGCAGCAATGGGAAGAACGCAAGGAAACCGCAAACAAACCGTTACAAAACTTTCTGTTTTAAGGAGAAAACTGGCTGCTAGATTGGTTTCTGTGAAGAACGAAACGGCTATGCTTACTACCTTTAACGAGGTGGATATGAGCGAAATTTTCAGGCTGAGAAAACTTTATAAAGAAGAATTTTCACAGAAACACGGCGTAGGGCTTGGTTTTATGTCTTTCTTTACAAAGGCGGTTACCAGAGCTTTGAAACTTTATCCAGATGTGAATGCGGCGATAGATGGCGACCAAAAAATCAATTATGATTTTTGTGATATTTCTGTGGCGGTTTCTGGACCAAAGGGACTTATGGTGCCGATTATCAGAGATGCAGAGACTTTGTCTTTTAAAGGTATTGAGTTGAAAATTAAAGATTTAGCTACGAAAGTTCGTGATGGGAATATTTCTGTAGATGAAATGACGGGCGGAACTTTTACCATTACTAATGGCGGGACTTTTGGTTCTATGCTTTCTACTCCGATTATCAATCCGCCACAAAGTGCGATTTTAGGGATGCATAACATTTTAGAACGCCCTGTGGCTGTCAATGGGCAGGTGGAAATCCGTCCGATGATGTATCTGGCGCTTTCTTATGACCATAGAATAATTGATGGTCGTGAGTCCGTAGGGTTTTTGGTGGCTGTGAAAGAAGCTATAGAAAATCCAGTGGAGCTGCTTATGGAAAACAATGAGAAAAAAGCACTTGAGCTATAAATATTCATTAAAAAAATCAGAAATCCTTCAAAAGGATTTCTGATTTTTTTGTTTCAGATTGAGATTTTTTAAGGAAGTAGTTCAGATTCTATGGCAATTTCGCCAGTGAGAATTTTCTGAATAGGGCAGGCGTGGGCTGTTTTGTGCAGTATGTTGCGTTGCTCTTCGGTAAGATTTCCTTTTATTTCTATAATTTTCTTGAATTGCGAAACGCCTTCTTTGGTCTCGTTATCGAAAAGAACTTTTACAGAAACTTCCTCTACATCCCATTCTTTGCGGTCTGCAAACATTTTGATAGTTGCAGTGGTGCAAGATGAAAGAGCTGAAGCTAAAAGCTCTAGTGGATTAAATCCTTTTTCCTGTCCGCCCTTAGCAGCGGGTTCATCACCGATAATGCTGTTTTTACCAGCAGAGATGTTCATTAGATATTTCTCTGCACCAATTTTTGTAATTACTTCTGCTTTCATAAATTAAGATTAAGACAGCAAATATAAGGCATATTTTGTCAAAACACCTTAACCTAAATCAAGAAGTTTGGTCAGATAAATATTTATTAGTTATATTTGCATACTATTTTTGTTTAACAATTTAAATTAAATGGACCCCGATAGTTTATTAAAACTTTTATTAGCTTTATTTTTTGTAATACTTAATGGCTTTTTTGTGGCAGCAGAGTTTTCAATAGTTAAAGTGCGCCACTCTCAAATTCAAATCAAGGCGGAAGGAGGAAATGCCTCTGCAAAACAGGCCGAAAAAATCATCAAAAACTTAGACGCTTATCTCTCTGCTACACAGCTGGGAATCACGCTTGCCAGTCTGGCGCTCGGTTTCATAGGAGAAAGCACGATGCATCATATTTTAGAAGCGGCGTTTTCTAAACTGAATATTGACATTGCACCAGAGACTCTTTCTACGATGGCTTTGGCAGGAAGTTTCCTTGTTGTGACGATGATGCATATCGTCTTCGGAGAATTGGTTCCGAAGTCAATAGCGATTAGAAAATCAGAGGCAACTACTTTATTTGTTGCATGGCCTTTGCTGTTATTTTATAACATATTCAAACCTTTTATTTGGTTGATGAATGCAATTTCTAACGCATTCCTAAGGCTTATCAATATTCACCCAGTGGCTGGGCATGAGATACACTCCACAGAGGAGCTTCAGTTGTTGGTGAAACAAAGTGCGGCAGGAGGAGAGATAGAGGAGGAAAACTATGAAATCATCAAAAATGCTTTTGATTTTACTGACCATACCGCTAAACAGGTAATGGTGCCGAGACAGAATATCATCACCATCGATATTACCGAGGACAAGGAAGAAATTTTAAAGCAAATAATAGATTGCGGATATTCTAGAATTCCTGTGTATGAGAATTCCATAGACAATATTATAGGAATTTTCTACACAAAAGAAATCATGCGTGAGTATATCAAAAACAAGGATGTAGATTTAAGAAAGTTTCTGCGTGAGGCATTTTTCGTGGTAGGAAGTAAGAAAATTTCTGATTTGATGAATGTTTTTCAGCAGAAAAAACAGCACATCGCGATTGTAATTGATGAATTCGGAGGAACGGAAGGAATCGTAACATTAGAAGATATTTTGGAAGAGCTGGTAGGTGAAATCCAAGATGAGGAAGATGATGAACAAAAATTAGTAGATGAGGTAGCAGAAAACACATTCTGGATACACGCAACTCAGCCTTTGGATGAGATAAATGAATATTTGCCCGCGCCACTGCCAGAAGATCCTGAATATAATTCCTTAGCGGGATATATTATGTATCAGTTGTCGGATATTCCAGAAGAAAATCAGGAATTTAAGTTGTGTAATTATGCTTTCAAAATCTTGAAAATGCAAAATAAAAGTGTAGAGATGGTAGAGTTGAAATATGAACCACAGGACATAGAAGAAACGAATGAAGAGACAG
>CAUQOP010000152.1:0-3360 GCA_963519505.1 uncultured Flavobacteriaceae bacterium
ACTTTATACTGGTCTACAGCATGGCGGTCAGCTTACTACGACTACGGAAGTGGACAATTTCCCAGGGTATCCAGAGGGAGTTACAGGGCCAAAAATGATGGAAGATTTACAGAAACAAGCCGAAAGATTTGACACCAAAGTTCATTATGAAATGATTACGAAAGTGGAATTTTCTAAGGAAAAAGGCGGAATTCATAAACTTTGGGCAGGAGAGAAAGAGATTTTGGCTAAAACTGTGATTATTTCCACTGGGGCTACAGCCAAATATCTTGGGCTGGATGATGAGAAAAAATACTCTGGCGGCGGCGTATCTGCGTGTGCTACTTGTGACGGATTTTTTTACAGAAACAAGGAAGTTATCGTAGTTGGAGCAGGGGACACGGCAGCAGAAGAGGCGACTTATCTTGCTAATATTTGTAGTAAAGTAACGATGCTTGTGAGAAAAAACTATTTCCGTGCTTCCAAGGCAATGGCTCACAGAGTGGAAAAAACGCCAAATATAGAAGTAAAATTTAATCACGAATTGATAGGCATCAAAGGGGAAAACAACTTGGTAGAAACGGCTGTGGTTATCAACAACCAGACCCAAGAAACTTCTGAAATACCTGTCAGCGGGATATTCATAGCCATAGGACATCAGCCTAATACTGAGATATTTAAAGGGCAGATAGATATGGATGAAAATGGCTATATCATCACCGAAGGAAAATCTTCTAGAACCAATCTTCTTGGGATTTTCGCGGCAGGAGATGTGCAGGATCACATTTATCGTCAGGCAGTTACAGCAGCAGGAAGCGGATGTATGGCAGCGATAGATGCAGAGAGATATTTAGGCGAATTAAAATAAAAAACTACTATGAAAGCCCTGATATATGTTTTCATAGGGGGGGGAGTGGGGAGTATTTTTCGGTTTATGATATCTAATTATGCTCATAAACTGCCGACGGCAGGCTCTTTTCCTCTTGGAACGCTTTTAGCTAATGTTTTTGGATGTTTTTTTATAGGGATATTTTCTTCTTTATTTAAAGAAAATGAATATCTGAGATACCTTTTGGTTACAGGATTTTGTGGCGGATTTACTACATTTTCCACATTTTCTATGGAAAACATCACTCTTTGGCAAAACGGACAATATGGAATTTTGGTTTTGTACTTGACTTTGAGCGTTGCATTGGGGCTTTCTGCGGTGTATTTAGGAAGTCAGCTTTTGAAATAAAGTGAATTTTTAATATTGATTTTCAAAACATTAATGATTTAAGTGTAAAAATCCTATAAATAAATTTGTCAATATAAAAAATATCCTTACATTTGCACCACTGAAATGAAAGATTATTTCATTTTTGGAGAGATGGCAGAGCGGTCGAATGCGGCGGTCTTGAAAACCGTTGACTGTAACAGGTCCGGGGGTTCGAATCCCTCTCTCTCCGCAAGTATTAAAACTAAATTACAAGGACTTTTGAATTTTTCAAAAGTCTTTTTTTATTTTAAGTCTTAAAAGTTTTCATAAAACGATATTCTTGTTTTTTTCTATTTAATCTTGTATTACTTTTTCATAGCAATGAAGAAATATGCAGTATCTTTGTTTCTTATATTTTTAATAGAAAAGAGTTGAATATAATTGATATACAATAATTTAGATTATGAGAGATATAAATTTCAATAAAACATATTTTGAAAACTACATCAGCAAAGAGAAAAATGATAGAATTGAAAGAATATTGAAATTTAAAAATAATGAAATAAAAGAAGAAAGAATTGTATTTGTTAAATCTTTTATGGCAAGAGATATTTTATATTCTCTTATTGCTAAATATTCCGCGGGTTACCCTATAGAGGAGTTGTATACGGATTACTACGATGCTTTAGAATATATGCACCAGAGCTGGATGGTATTGGACAATCGTGCTTATTTAAAAGATACTAAATACAATCATTATTTTGGCTCAGATTATGATTTGATGCTTTGGATGCTTTCACTGGGATATTTATTAGATGTTGAAAAACAGAAATATATACTGCTTTTAGAAATATTAGACCGATTTTCTGTAAAAGACTTGCTCTATGAAACCATTATTAAAGCCAAAATATCCGAACGACCACCTATAACAGAGGAAAGTTATAAAATGATAATGGATATGCCGTGGGCATATGAGTCTCTTCGCCATGCTGTCAAAGAAACAGATGATGAATATGAAAAAGAACGCTCTTCTGCTCTGATTGAACAATTCTTAAATAAAGAATTTTATCAAAGGCACAAAGGTTTTAGTTTTTATGACCATCATAAGAGTGATAATAACATATACTACGGCTATTGGAGTTTTGAAAGTGCGGCTATTGCTAATATTTTATCCGTAGATATCTCACCTTTTGAAAACAATAAATACTTCCCTAAAGATATGTATTTTTACAAAAAAGTAGAGTAGGTGAGAGGAGTTTATAAGTATTAATACTATGAATGGTGTTTTTAATTGCCTTTATTTTAGTATATTACTAAAATTTCTCTTTTTATTAAATCTATTATTTCAAAAAGTGTAAGCTTTTTTTAGTATTTTGCAGCTTAGTATTTTAAAATTATTTTTACAGCTTAGTGTTTTTAATATAATATAACCTTGTGCTATGATTAACCAATACCAAGCCAAATATTATGCTTACGAATTATCTAAAAAAGCAACTTCAGATAGTTTAGAAAAATTTGGAACCACTTTAATGGATGCAAAGGTGGAATTAAACCCTCATCAGGTAGAAGCAGCGCTATTTGCTTTTAAATCTCCTTATTCTAAAGGTGTTATCCTTGCAGATGAAGTTGGTTTAGGTAAGACCATTGAAGCAGGGATTTTATTGAGCCAAAAATGGGCTGAGGGAAAAAGAAAAATTCTTATCATATGTCCGTCCTCATTACGAAAACAATGGGTAAACGAATTAGAAGATAAATTTTATTTAAAAGCAGAAGTTTTGGATAATGTTTCTTATAAGAAAAAATCCAAAGTTGGAATTAAAAACCCATTTGATAAAGAAGATACTATAAAAATATGCAGCTATGAATTTGCTAAAAAATGTGCCGAAGAAATACAATTGACCTCTTGGGATTTGGTTGTTATAGATGAAGCACATTATCTGAGAAACGCTTATAAACAAGGAAATGTTATAGCACAAACTATCCAAAAAGCCATTAAAGACTATAAGAAAGTATTACTCACTGCTACACCTTTACAAAATCGTTTAGATGAATTGTATGGTTTAGTATCTTTTATCGATTCTGAAGTTTTTGGAGATATCAAAAGTTTTAGACGAAATTATATTTTAGAATCAAGAAATTCTGATCTTAATAACCTAAAAGAAAGACTAAGCACTATCGTCCAT
>CAUQOP010000153.1:0-3352 GCA_963519505.1 uncultured Flavobacteriaceae bacterium
TTTTCAGATGTTCGTTCTCAAAATCAGAATGATAATAAGTATGAGAAGCCAGCTCGTGTCCCTCTGAAATGAGCCTTTCTATAAGGTCTGGAACCTGCTGTGCAAAAACAACCGTCGAGAAGAAAGTTGCCTTCGCATTATGCTTTTTCAAAATATCCAAAATGGAAATCAATCCCTGCCGAGAAATTGCTATTTGCCTTTGGAAATCAATATCATAGCCATATTCCTTCGGCATATCAAATTCTTCTATATCAAAACTTAGGTAAATCATTTTTGTAATTATTAGTTTCCTCTGTAAGTAGAATAGCCATAGGGAGATAAGGTAATCGGAATATGGTAATGCTGAGTATCCTTTATCTCAAAAACTACTTCTATAAAAGGGTAAAAAGTTTTTTGTTTCAATCGCTCAAAATAAGGGACAATATGAAAAGTAAGTTTATAGATTCCGTTATTATTTTTACCTGATTCTTCTTTCAAAAATTCTTTAATTCTCCCACTATTATCCGTGTATTTTTCGTCTATCACTACCCAATTTTGATTTTTATCCTGTTTGGATAGGCTGATTTTAACATTTGGAGCGGGTTTTCCTTGTGAAATATCCAAAATATGACTTGACAATTGATATTTTTCTTGCGCCTGAATAAATGAGCTGAAAAACACCAGCGACATTAAAATTATATTTCTCATTTTTATATGTTTTTATTTATAAATTCTCTTCTTGAATGATATAACTTGGTCTTTCTTTGGTTTGTTTAAAGATTTTTCCGATATAAATTCCGATAATTCCTAAAATAATGAGTTGCAAACCTCCGAAAAACACGATGGTCATTATCAGAGATGCCCAGCCTGATATTTCAGAGCCATTGATAAAAGCAAAAATCACATAAGGAATGTACAAAACAGATAAACATGAAAAGAAAAAGCCCAAAAGCACTGCAAAATACAAGGGTTTCACACTAAAAGCCGTCACTCCTGCCAAAGCCAAATGAAGCATTTTTTTCATCGTATATTTGGTCTGTCCCGCAAAACGAGCTTGTGCTGTGTAAGGCAAATATACTTGCTGAAAGCCTACCCAAGGGACTATTCCACGCAGGAAAGGTTCATTTTCGTTCATAGAGCGGATAACCTTTACCACTGCTTGGTCTAGCAAGCGAAAATCTGCCGAACCTTCTTTTATTTCAATATCAGAAAGTAAATTCAGAATTTTATAAAACTGTTGTGATGTTTGCTGTTTTTTCTTCGAAATTTCAGCAGGATAAGTCCGCAGTGTGGCTACCACTTGATTGCCTTCTTCCCATTTCTGGATAAGTTCAGGAAGGAGTGCTGGCGGATGCTGTAAATCACAATCCATCGATATAACCGCATCACCGAAAGCGTGGTCTAGCCCTGCTTTTACAGCCAACTGATGCCCAAAATTCCGCGAAAATGAAATATATTTCACATTTTCATCTTCGCTGCTCAGTTTTTTTAGAATTTGAAGGGAATTGTCTGAACTTCCATCATTTACATAAATCAAAGAATATGAATATTCTGGCAATTTTTCAGAAAAAACGCCCTTAATGGCCTCATACAACGGAATAATATTTTCGCTTTCGTTATAACATGGAACGATGATATCTATTTTCTTCATTTTCTTCAAAATTAAAAAAACACATTTCCCAAATGATACTCAGCCAAATGAGTGCTGGCGGAACAGCCCGTAAAGAATACCGAATAATATAAGGCTCTTTCAGCGGTTTGAATATATCCGTTGGAGAAAGTGACGCTAAAATAGCCAAAGATAATAAAATGATTTTCAATGTTTTATTTTTATTCGGAGTAGAAACAAACCAAATTCCTATTCCTACATAAGCGATGATATAGGTGCTATTTTCTGTCCCTGTGCTGAACAAACAAAGAAATATACTTACAGAAGCCAATAATAACAATCTGAACCTTAGATTTTTATACTGATTTATTCGTAAATAAGGCAGCGCAAATAAAACCAAACCGATAGCAAGCACCACCAAATTATTATTATAAATTCCCGTTCGCTGTAAAAATCCTAAAAGGGAAAGATTTTGCAAATTATAATGCGAAGTGTCTAAATTTGACCCGTTTTTCTCCGAAAGAGAAATATACCATTCATAATATTGTGAAATCACATAATCCGTTGAGGAATAAAACATTGGCAAGCAAACCAACAACCCAAGCCACAGCAGTCCAGACCACACAAAACGCCATTTGTCTTTGGCAAAAAAGAAAAACGCCAAACCTACAATTCCATAAAGTTTCGTTAAAAGCCCAATAACGATAAACAGCGTAGCCCAGTGACTTTTCCCTTTTTCAATGAAAACAAACGCTCCCAAAAGCAGCGCTATAATGCTGATATTGAATTGTTGCATCGCTGCTGCAGTATATAAATCGTGAGCGGAGATGAATAAAACGCCTATAATTGCCCATTTCGGGAGAGGTAGCTGGCGAATTGCCCAATACAAAAACGCTGCATTAGCTAAAATCCATAGCGAACAGCCAAGCCAATTAGGCAAAACAGCAAAAGGTGCTATAATCCCGCTGAAAAATATTCCATAATGATTCATATCAAAATATTCCTCTGGATATGGAACATAAAGCGGAGATTGCTGTATCGTATGCCAGAAAACTCCTTTGAATATCAGATAGTTATTATGCTTTTCTGGTCGGAAAGCTGTCTGGAAAACAGCCACCAATGACAACCCAAACCACAAAGCAGTAATAAAACGATAATTCTGAAAGAACTTTTTTATCATTAAATTCATAAACCTAATAAAATAGTGGCAAATTTATAGTATTTCTGTCCATTTTTCTAAAATCTTTCCTTTTTTCCATTTTTGGGATTCTTCATAGGAAGATTTATTTAAATTATTATAAATATCCTGATTCATTATTAGATATTCCAACTTTTCTCTGAATATCTTCTTGTCTCCCAATGGTATCAGAAAACCATTATTTTCATTAATAATATCCGAAGGTCCATAGTTACAATCATAAGCAATAAGTGCATTAGAACAGAACATAGCTTCCACTAGTACAGTGGGCAGACCTTCCTTTAAAGAAGTGGATACAAAAATTTTTGATTTGCCTAATAATTCTGAAATTTCATCTATATTTTTTGAACCTAAAAAACAAACATTTTTTTCTAACCCTTTGTCTTTTACATATTTTTCTAAATTTTCTTTATAACTTTCACCTATTGTAACGTTTGACCATATATTCTGTAAATACTCAGGTAGCTTTTCTATTTGTTTTACATTATATTCTCCATTTAATTCTTTTTCCTGATTTTCTGTCAGTTGATGTGAAAATACTAATAAAGCGTTTCTTATTATATTTA
>CAUQOP010000154.1:0-3347 GCA_963519505.1 uncultured Flavobacteriaceae bacterium
ATAGAAAACGCTCAGTTTATGAAGGATGGAGAGGAAATTACAGTAATTTTGAAAGAATCAGATGAAACACCTCTTTCTGCTGAACTTCCTGCAACAGTATTTTTGGAAGTGACAGAAGCAGACCCAGGTGTGAAAGGAAACACAGCAACTAACGCCTTGAAAAACTGTATAGTAGAGACAGGTGCTAGAGTTTTGGTTCCGCTATTCATAGAACCAGGAGATAAGATTAAAGTAAATACAGAAGACGGCTCTTATTTAGAGAGAGTTAAATAAATTTATATAAAACTACTATGAAATTTCCTCAAGTCCAGACATTAAAGCAAATAGCAGAAATTATCGATGCTAAATACATTGGCGCGGATGATTTTCCTATTTCTGGAACGAACGAAATTCATAGAGTAAAATCGGGAGAGATTGTTTTTGTAAATCATCCTAAATATTATGAAAAGGCTTTAAATTCTGAAGCGACAGTTATCCTCATCGACAAAGAAGTGGATTGTCTACAAGGGAAAGCTCTTTTGGTTTCGGATGATCCATTTAGAGATTTTAATAAAATCAATGCTCATTTTACTCCAATACAGACATTTAAAACATGTGGAGAAAATGTAAAAATAGGGAAAAACAGCCAGGTTCATTCTTCTGTAATCATAGGAAATGATGTGGAGATAGGAGAAGAATGTATCATCATGCCAAATGTGGTGATAGGTGATAGAACCAAGATAGGAAATCGCTGTATTGTCCAGTCAGGGACAGTTCTTGGAGGAGATGCGTTTTATTACAGAAAACTGCCAACAGGCTATATCAAGATGCTTTCTGTAGGAAATGTAGTTCTGGAAGATGAGGTGGAAATAGGAGCGAATTGCACCATAGACAGAGGTGTTACAGACACTACAATTATAGGAGAAGGAACAAAGATGGATAATCAAATCCAGATAGGACATGATACTATCATAGGGAAGAGATGTTTGATTGCTTCACAAGTTGGGATTGCAGGATGCTGTAATATAGGTAATGATGTTACCATCTGGGGGCAGGTAGGAGTTTCCTCAGATATTACAGTAGAAGATGAAGTGGTTATTTTGGCAACTTCAGGGGTTTCAAAAGATTTGAAAAAAGGTAAAACTTATTTCGGAGCACCAGCGGAGGATGCCAAGGAATATTACAAAAAACAAGTAAAAATTACTCGATTGATACAAGGATAATAAAAAAATGTTACTTTTGTACTTTGAATTAGAAAAATAAAAATGTTAAATAAAAATAAAAAATTATGAAAAAACTATTATTAGGAAGTTTTTTGGTGTTTTCAAGCCTTATGTCAGCACAGCTTTCTTTACAGTTGGAAAATACTAGAATAGGGGTAATAGGAGGACCTAACTATTCTAGAGTAAGAAATGCCCATAACCCTTCTGCGGCAAGATATTCATTCTATGGAGGGCTTTTAGCATTGATCCCATTAGATTTTGAAAATCAGTTTTATATTCAGCCACAGGTAGAATATTTGTCAGCAGGTGAAAAAGGAGAAGGCTCTACACTTTATGCGAACAACTATATCAGTGTTCCTATTTATTTTAAAGGATATTTCACAGAAGGAAGACATTCTTTATTTGCATTTGCAGGACCTAGATTTGCTTTCTTGCTTAACCAAAAAGTTGAGAATCCATCTAGCCCTCTTTATGTGAAAGAAAAGATGGGCAAAGCAAGAGGTTTCGATTTTGCTTTATCAGGAGGTGTAGGATATAGTATAAATAGAAAATTCGAGATACTTGCTCGTTATGACTTCGGTTTATCTAGTGTTTATCCAGACCTTGTGGAATCTTGGACAGGAAACCCAAATGTGTATAGAAAAAAAACTCAGCATATTTTGAGTGCAGGGATAAGTTACATCTTTGGAGAATAATAAAAAGATAAAAATAAAAAAGCAATTCTAAAATAGAGTTGCTTTTATTTTTTTAATAAGAAAATTAGTGTACATCTATCCCATCAAAATATATTTCTGTAATAGCAGTGTCATTATATTTGCTTCCTTTGTAGACTTCTAATATTTCAAATTTTAAAATTAAATCTGTTCCGTTTTTATTGTGCCCTAGTGTTCCTACTGCGAAATATTGATCCGTTCTACTGTCATTTAGATTTAAAATCCCGAAAGGAAAGCCATTTACATAGAGTTTTAATTTTTTTACACGGTTGTTATTTTTCCATGTTTCTTCGGATTTCATGTATCCATTAGAAATAATAATTTCCGTAATCCTAGGGCTGTCGTTTTTAAAATAATATTCCAAATATTCGCCGATGCCCTCGTCTTTTTTGCCTTCTACCCAAGCGGTTTTGTAGCTTAAATCATTTGCAAATTCAGCTTTGTAAGAATCTCCAAGTGATGATGAAGCCTTTATTTTATAATTTCCGCCGCCACAGTACCAGCTACACCCGCCATCAATGATATCCCAAGCATTTTCTACTACTTCGCCGTATTTTTCAAGGAGGATATTTAGTTCTTTTTGTTCTGAAGCTGTGGGAACTTTCTTTTGTAAAAGTTCATTTTGTCGGTTGATTTCCTTTTCTCTTTTTGCGCTGAGGTCAGGTTTTACCACTTTTTTAGGATAAAAATTTTTGATTTGGCTTTGTACAGTCCCTCCACAGAGAAGGGCAAGAATTAGTAAATGTTTCATATTTAATATATTGGTTAAAAAAGTTCACCTAAATTTTTTGGTTGTGATATGCCCAGATGTCGGTAGGCTTTTTCGGTAACTTCCCTTCCTCGCGGCGTTCGGATGATGAATCCTTCCTGAATGAGGTAGGGTTCATACACTTCTTCCAAGGTTTCGGCATTTTCTCCGATAGAAGTTGCCAGCGCGGATATTCCCACAGGTTTCCCTTTGAAATTTTCTATCATTACCCGCATGATTTTATTATCCATGTCATCAAGGCCATATTCATCGACATTGAGCGAATTAAGGGCGAATTTAGCGATGTTAAGGTCAATCTCTCCATTGCCTTTTATCTCTGCAAAATCCCTCACTCGGCGGAGCAGGGCGTTGGCTATTCTCGGTGTTCCTCGGCTTCTTCGTGCGATTTCAAGGGCGGCGTTTTCATAAATAGGAACGCCCAAAACCCTTGCGCTTCGTTCGATAATCATACCCAAAAGCTCCACATTGTAGTATTCCAATCGGCTCTGAATCCCAAATCTCGCCAGCATAGGCTTGGTAAGCATTCCACTTCGGGTCGTTGCTCCGATTAGGGTAAATGGATTTAACCCAATCTGAACGGAACGGGCATTAGGGCCTGTTTCGAGCATAATATCGATTTTAAAATCTTCCATCGCAGAATATAGATATTCCTCTACAATAGGC
>CAUQOP010000155.1:0-3327 GCA_963519505.1 uncultured Flavobacteriaceae bacterium
TTTTGGAAGAAATGCCAAATCTAAAAAAAATAGATATAAGAAAATATACACACTATCATTAAAAATAGAAGAATAAAAATCTATGAGCCAAGAGAAAAATACATACACTCACATAAATCATGTAAGGCTAACCACGAATACAAAAGACTTATCCGATGATGTAATTTTTTCCATTAAGAAAAATAAAAGTCTATCCATATATGGCGGAATCCAAAAAAATATTTTACTTGACTTAGCCAAGATTATTAAAGATATAGATGGATTTAAACTAATCGTTATTTTGGAAGACAATTCATCAAACGATTCTATAAATGGCTTAGATGTTCTTTCATTTTTACCCAGTGTCCATCATCTGGATATTTTAGTTCATCAGGCGGCACCTCTTTCTCATATTGATGCATTAGACCATATCAATGACCTTAGAACCTTTGCAATAAGTGGAAATTTAAATAAAAATATTGATTTTTCTCCTTTAAGAAAATTTGACAAAATATCCAGTTTATATGTGAATGATTTGGTTTTTCCAGATAAATACTACGATATTATAAATAATAATCCCATCGAGAATTTATCATTAAGAAAAATTGTTTTAGCTAATTTGGATAAAAAAACCTGCATGAAAAACTTAGAAGTGCTGAACGAACTCATAGACGAGCAGACACTAGCATCTAAATTCCCGAATATCAACCAATTATCATTGACTAATTGCAGAAAACTATCCGATTTTTCATTTCTAAGTTGTTTGAATTTAGAGAGACTGGATATCAATACTGTCAAAGGGCTGATTTCAATTCCCAAATTAAAATCAAACACTCTGCATACACTACAAATTCTAAATTGCAAAAACTTGGAAAATATCAATGATATATATGCTCTAAAAAATTTAAAAAACTTGGCTATAACTTTCTCAAAAGTAGATTTTCAAAACATCAGTGATATTTTTTCTAAACTATCTGTGCAGAATTTTTATTTTCTTTCGAATAAAAACAAAGAAAATGAAATGTTTGAAAACTTAGCTATAAAACACAAAGTCAATAATTCTGCAATGTAAAAGGAAAACCGCTCCACAAAACTTATGCAGACTAAATAAATTTAAATTCTTTTAATAAAATTAGAAACATGAAAATATACGGAACAGGCATCTATGAGAATGACAGGGCGGATTTAGTGGGATTAGGCTATTTCCATTTCTCAATATCCAAAATCGAAGATACCATCGAATGGATGAAAGAAACCGATGAGCCAGCCCAGCCATTATTAGGGTATTTAGATATGTTACTTATGATTGCTGAAAAATTCCCTGATGATGCCAACTTAAAAATAAAAAAAACAAAGAGTTACCGAATGGGAAATGATTTTTGATGAATGGTTCATAAGAGCCGAAAAGAAAATACAAAAAAAGTATCGTGATTCTATTAAAAACGATGCCAAAAGGCTATTTGAAGAAGTAAGAAAATACGGACACTCTATAAGTTGGTTGTAGTTTTTAAACTTCTATTAAAGATTTGAACTAAATTTTCACTAAAAAATGATTATGGATAATGAAGAATTAAAAAAACTCTTTGATGCAGTTTTATCTGATAAATTGAAACTCTTAGCAAAAGAATATGGATTTCGCTCTGGAAAACTAGCTCTGAAAAAGAAAAATTCTGATAAAAACATAGAATTATCCCTGATTTATTCAAAAAAAGGGTTGGGCTATTACATCTCTTCTACGGCTTTTGATAATGAGCTAAATACATTTCTCACCGAAAGTAAAATCCCGTATAAATCTAATAATCTGGCAGATACCTATCAGCTTTTCTTCTCCACGCTATCAGAAAAGAAGCCTTTGTATCCTATTTCAAATCAAGGAAATTTAATTAAAATACCACAACTATCTCAGATAGAAGAAATTACAGACGCTACCATAAAACTATTACAGCAGGAATATATTCCTCTACTGGTGAATTTTTCTGAAATGAACGAAGGATTGATTAGAGATATTATTTCCAAACCATCTCTATTTAATTACCCTTTGCCCACCTTGGTTTTTTGTTGTATTAAGAACAATATCAGAAAATTAGAGAAAGATTTTGTTTTAAATAAAAACATTATTAAAAATCAGGAATTTGATTTAAAAATGCTTAATTTAGCAGGAATTTCTCTTGAATAAACTAAATAAAAACTCTACAATTTATAAACAAAATGAACCCTACAAAAGAACAATTAATAAAATTCGCAGAAGAACTAAACCAAACCGCAGAGCGTGAAGTCATCCGTATTTCCATTACACTTGCTGAGCATTTATCATTGACTGACAGCAAGTTCGGCGGGCTTCCCTATATCCCAGCAGGAGGCGCTATTCCCACTACACCAGAGGGCGACCTGCTCTTTATGCTTGCACAGATCAACTGTGAGCAGCTGCCAGAAAACAGCATTTATCCTAAAAAAGGACTTTTGCAGTTTTGGATAGCTCAGAGTATTTATGACGATTATTCTGACTTCAGCCATGTAGTGTATCATCCTACATTTTCAGAAGGAATGCAGGAAAAAGACATTAGAGAAATCTATGTTTTAGAAGACTGTCACCTTCCCTTTGAGCCAGAGCATCAGTTTACTTTGTCCTTTACAAAAACTAAAGAAGGAGTTTCCACATCTGATAATTTTTTTGATGAAGTATATGCAGATAAATGGAAAAAAGATTTTCCTGATGATGAAATCATGAATATTTTTAAAATGCCAGACAATATCCACGAAGTGCTAAATGATGGGGCTGGACACAAAATAGGCGGCTACCCTGCTTTCGCGCAAGATGACCCTCGCGAAGAAGGAACCTACACTGAACTCCTTTTACAGATAGACTCTGACTGGAATGATGAGGAGGAAGACTATTCTATAATGTGGGGAGATGCAGGAGTTGGTAATTTCTTTATCAGCAAAGAAAATTTGGAAAAGCTGAATTTTGAAGATGTTCTCTACAACTGGGATTGCGGATAGATAAAAACTATTTTTCACCAAAAATCCTTCCTTGGATATGGTTTAGAAATTTATCAATATATTTGCTTTTTCAATCAAAATCATTACGAACAATATTTGACAAACATATTAGTAAAACAGCACAAGTTACTACTGACGAATGGAAAGGATATAAACCTATAAAAGACTTTAATATAACTCAAAAACCGAGTAATGATGGGAAGAATTTTCCTACATTACATAAGATAATACATCAAGTAAAGTCTTGGATACGAGGTATATATTCTTGGGTTTCAGAGTTTAATATAGACCGATATTTAGCTGAGTATAGTTTTAGAATCAATCGCTCACAGAGCAAAGAGACTATCT
>CAUQOP010000156.1:0-3313 GCA_963519505.1 uncultured Flavobacteriaceae bacterium
ATTACAGAGGAGAAGTTTTAGAAAAGGCTGATTTAAATACTTTAAAAAGTGTAAATGGATATAATGAATACTTTGCTGATAAAGAAAATGTCTATTATAAATCAAAACTTTTACCGATTAAAAATAGTGGAAAATTAAGAGTCGTTTCAAGTGAGCAGGGAGATGAGTTTCTTTACGATGAGGCAAACGGCTATGTTTTTTTGGAAGATTATTCTTTTGATAGAGAGAAAGCGCCTTACAGAGCTCTTGGGAATGAAGGAGGCCACCTGAATCATTTAGTTTTTATCAATAAAGAAGGTATCTATTACTATGATAATGAAGAAAAAAAGCAGGAAAGAGCAGGAGATAATATTTTCATAGGGAAAATAGAGGAAATAAGCTCTAATATTTTTACCGATGATGAAAATCTATACTATTTTCATGCTTATGATGTATGGAGAAAATCCAAACATGATAAAGGTTTAGATTCAAGAAATACAGAGATTTATTCTTTAGGCAAAAAAGATGCTTGGAAAAAAATAGAAGATATAAATAATGGAGTATATGGAAGTGTCTGGCAAAAAGGAAATAAGTATTATTACTTTGATAATTTGGGAATTCATCAATTGATACCAAATACCATTTATGAAATAACGGACAAAGAGACATTGGCTTTTTTGCGAAATAATCATACAAAACTAAGAGAACTCATTAGAAGTGAAAAACTAATACCAGTAGAAGGAGAGAAAAAAGTGAAAATAGTCGTAGAAAGAGGAGGTGTAGAGAGGTTTTTTAGAATTTATTATATAATTTTTCTTGTTTTGATAGGAATCGTTACTCTGCTAATCCGTTCCAGAATTAAAAGATAAAATTTCCAATTTGTAAAAGAATTTCAGTCTTTATAATGAGTGTTTTCTAAATTCAGCAGAAATTCTTTCTTGTCTAGTCCGCCAGCATAGCCTGTCAGTTTCTTGTCCTTCCCGATGACTCTATGGCAGGGAACAATGATGGAGATTTTGTTCCTGCTGTTGGCGTTGGCTACGGCTCTCACAGCTTTTGGGTTGCCGAGCCTTTGGGCTTGTTCTTGGTAGGAAATGGTCTCTCCGAAAGGGATTTTTAGCAGTTCTTCCCAGACTTTATGCTGAAATTCTGTTCCCGAAAATTTTACAGGAACAGAGAACTTTTTCAGTTTTCCATTGAAATAAAGATTTAATTCTTTTTCGGCTAAATCCAAGATAGAATTGCTCTCGTGGATACAGTTTTTGAAAGAATTAATGTTTTTCTCTGTGTATTTACTGTCTTCAAAGTCCAGCGAAAGCAGTCCCTCTTCATCAGCCACAGCATACAGTCTGCCGATGGGCGTGGGAATGTATTTTAAGTAAAAATTCATTCTAAGCAAAAATTTTTCAAATATAACAAAAATTGCTCAATTTTATTTAGATTAAATTTAAACAAGTATCTTTGTCGAAGAAAAAACGATTCAAAAAGAAATGAAAAATCCTCTGACCCTTTTTGATATTCCTGATGGAAAGAAAGTAAAGGTTTTGGGCTATGATGACAAGGTTACGGAAATGCCCACCAAAATTCTAGAAATGGGAATTCTTCCAGAAACGGAAGTGGTGGTGCTTCATAGAGCGCCATTCAGCGGGCCTCTGTATGTGGAATACGGAGAGGAGGATACTTGCGTGGCTCTTCGCAGTGAGGAGGCTAAATTTATCTTGGTAGAATATATTGATTGATGGCGAAAAAGACTAAAAATATACTGCTCGTAGGAAACCCGAATGTAGGAAAATCCACCGTTTTTAATCATCTCTGTAACAGACAGCAGAAGACAGGGAATTATGCAGGAGTTACGGTGGATAGCTATACGGGAAGTTACGATTACGAAGGCGAAACCATTACAATAACCGATTTGCCTGGAGCATACAGCATCTATCCCAGCTCTGAGGATGAGGCTGTTTTCAGTAGGTTTTTGGTACAGGAGCCGAGGGAATACCACGGAATTCTCTACATAGCAGATGCTATCAACATCAGGCGAAGTCTGCTTCTTCTTCAGCAGATAAAAGATTTGGGAATTCCTGTGATGATGGTTTTGAACCAAATGGATTTGGCTCAGAAAAAAGGATTTGCCTTTGATTTAGCCAAAATGGAGAAGGCTCTGGGCGTGAAAATCATTCCTGCCAATGCGAAGGAAAACGAGGGAATGGAAGCTGTGAAAAAGGCAATTTATGACAATGAATTTCAGCAGGAAACCACTACAAGTTTTGAAATTCCGATGGAGCATAAAGGCTTGGTTTTCAAGTTGAAAAATCAGCTGAAAGAAGAAAGCGATTACAAAATCTGGACGCTGCTTTCTGCCGAAAAATATTTAGGAAAATTAGAAAGTATGACCGAGCAGCTTAATCAGGAAATGATCAAATGTCTTGTTCCCAAAAGAATGCAGGTTCAGGAAACCATCAGAAGATACCAGAATATAGATAAAATCCTCCTTGAATTTTTCTCCAAAAATAAGCAAGAAAAGAAACTCCTCACAGAAAAATTAGATAAAATCTTGGTGCATCCATTTTTCGGGTCTTTGATTTTTGGAATATTATTATTGCTGATTTTCAATAGTGTATTTTACTTGGCAGAATACCCTATGAAATGGATAGAGGACGGTGTGGTATTTTTGGGCAATTGGGCAGGAGAGTACCTACCAGAGGGACCTCTCAAAAGTCTTTTTACCCAAGGAATTATCCCAGGGATAGTCGGTGTGCTGCCGTTTGCACCACAGATTGGGATTTTGCTGTATGTGCTTTATTTACTGGAAGATTCGGGCTATATGGCGAGGATAGTTTTTCTCACGGACAGGTTTTTGAGACCTTTCGGGCTGAATGGGAAAAGCATCGTTCCGCTGGTTTCTAGTACGGCGTGCGCAGTTCCTGCCATAATGGGAGCGAGAAATATAGAAAATATAAAGGAGAGACTGCTTACCATAATGGTTACGCCTTTTATGACCTGTTCTGCGAGACTGCCTGTGTACAGCATCATTATAGGGCTGATTATCCCAGATGAATATTTTTTAGGTTTTATCAGTTATAAAGCAGTGATGATGCTGATCATGTATATTGCTGGTTTTCTGATGGCTTTGGGGGCTTCATTTGTTTTAAAGAAAATCATCAGAGCCAATGAAAAATCTTACCTCGTGATGGATTTGCCGCCTTATAAAGTCCCGATGTGGGGGAATAATTTCAGGCTGACGATGAATAAAGTCTGGGGCTTCATCACAGGTTCGGGGAAAATTATTTTCTCGGTTACGGTGCTGCTTTGGGCATTGGCGTTCTTTGGGCCGAGA
>CAUQOP010000157.1:0-3312 GCA_963519505.1 uncultured Flavobacteriaceae bacterium
GAGGTATACCGTCTTCAAGGGGTGAAAATCGATGACAAACACTTTGAAATTATCGTAAGACAGATGATGACAAAAGTGGAAATCGTAGATGCAGGAGATACTCAGTTCTTGGAAGGAAGTCTTGAGCACAAACTAGATTTCATCGAAGAAAACGATAGAGTATTCGGACTGAAAGTAGTTGTAGATGCAGGAGATTCTAAAGAATTGAAACCAGGACAGATGATTACAGCAAGAGAGCTGAGAGATGAAAACTCTAAACTGAAGAGAGAAGATCTTCAGCTGGTACAAGTGAGAGAAGCTCTTACAGCGACTGCAAATCCAGTACTTCAGGGTATTACGAGAGCGGCTCTTCAGACAAAATCATTCATGTCTGCGGCATCATTCCAGGAAACTACGAAAGTACTAAACGAAGCAGCTGTTTCTGGTAAAGTAGATGAGCTGAACGGTCTGAAAGAAAATGTAATCGTAGGACACAGAATCCCTGCGGGTACAGGTCTGAAAGACTACCAGAACATCATCGTAGGTTCTAACAGAGAGTTTGAAGATATTAAATAAAAATAAGCAAAATT
Organism: uncultured Flavobacteriaceae bacterium; assembly: GCA_963519505.1. GTDB lineage: Bacteria > Bacteroidota > Bacteroidia > Flavobacteriales > Weeksellaceae > JABCPE02. The sequence goes on from CAUQOP010000157.1 coordinate 570, forward strand.
AAAATTTGAGGTTTGAAATAAATTTAATATCTTCACACCTCGAATTTTAATAATAGTATTAACCAATAAAATAAAATAAAAATGGACAATAATCAAAACCAAGACCCAAACAACATTAACATTCAATTAAACGAAATGGTAGCAGCTGGCGCATATGCTAACTTGGCATTAGTAAACCACTCTCCATCAGAATTTGTTTTAGATTTTATTCAAATCATGCCAGGAGTTCAGCAGGCTCAGGTAAGAAGTAGAGTTATCTTAGCTCCACTTCACGCAAAGAGAGTTCTTGCAGCTCTTCAGCAAAATATCCAAAGCTACGAACAACAGTTTGGAGAAATCAAAGCAGTTGAGCCTTTCGTATTAGGAGGAAACAATGCTCAGGCTTAAGATTTGTAAGCATAAAAATTGACAATAAATCCCACTCTTTTGAAGTGGGATTTTTGTTTTTGCTAAAAAAGTTCTTACTAATCACTATATTTGTAGTATTATAAAATTACCAAAATGAGAAGAAATTACTCACTATACTTTAGTATTTGGTGTTTGCTGTGTGTTATCCTCGCACCAATTATAGTAGTTACCAATCTTTTCTATCCTCGTTTTTATAATACAACTTTGGTAGAAATTATTTGCGGAGGGATTTTTGTCACGGCTTATGTATTGTTTCCTTTGTTTTTTATCTATCAGATTATCACGCATATAAGAATCAATTTTATGTATCAAAATACTATGCGAAAGAGAATTAAAAAGAGAACAACGGAATTTACAATCTCTATAATTACTTTTGTGGTGCTGCTTGTCAGTATTTTATTCTATATAGGACTTTATTGGCTGGTGGATAGAGCGGTTACAAACACTTATAGGAACGCATAAAGGTTTAACAAAAACAGAAAACAATGAAAATAAGACCTATTATCTCTAGCGAATAGAATTAAAGTTTAAACAAAGCTCCTTGCACGACGCCTCTTTTTTCTAATTCTTTTTCTATGAGGCTTTGTATTTGGTTTTTCTTTAGCCCCCATTTGGGTGCGATGAGCATTTCGGTATCGGACACAGCGAAGAGCCTTTGTATCACGATATCAGGGCGAAGCAGCGGAAGCAGTTCGCAGAGCAAATCGATGTATTCTTCCAAAGTGAAAAGTTTAAAAGGCTCTTTTTTATATTTTACGCCCATGATAGAACCTTTGACAATGTGCAGATTATGAAATTTCACGAATTTTATTTGAGGATATTTATTGATTTCCTCGGCATATTGCAGAATCATCTCCCGCGACTCGTTCGGCAGCCCTAAAATACAATGAACGCAGACATTCAGCGGTGTGTTTTTCAGCAGTTCCATTGCTTTTTCGAAATCTTGGTGTGTACATCCGCGGTTGATTTCCGCAAGGGTAGAATTATGGATGGATTCTATTCCCAGTTCCAAATCCACCTCCAATCCACGCTCGCAGTAGCTTTCTAGAAGTTTTATTTTCTCGCTGTCTATGCAGTCTGGGCGTGTTCCTACGGACAGCCCTACGATGTTTTCGGTGTTTATTTTCAGGGCTTCATCGTACAGCATTTTTAGCTCATCAACCGAAGCGTAAGTGTTAGAATTTGGCTGAAAATAAATGATGAATTTCTCAGCTTTATAGCTTTCTATGGCGTTTTTCATTCCGTGGTTCAGCTGCTCTCGGAAGTTCTCCAAATCCTTTGGAACAGGCGTGAAGGATTCCACATTGCAGTAGGAACAGCCGCCAAATCCCTTCGAGCCGTCACGATTGGGACAGGTAAAACCAGCATCTACAATGACTTTATAGACCTTCTGCCCATTGAATTTTTGTTTTAGATAAGCACCATAATAGTTGTAGTTTTTTTCTCCGAAAGCTAAATTTTTCTTCATTTCAAAAAATTTTCTCAAATTTAAGCATTAATAAGTTTATAATATTTAGAAAAAGATTTGTTTATTTTGTAACAAAACGAAAAAAATAATACTAATTCAGAAAATCAAAACCAATGCTGAAAGCAAAAAACATAACTAAAACCTACGATGCAGGCAAAAAAATCGCCTTGCAGGATTTTAGCATAGAAGTTCCACAAGGCAGTATTTATGGGCTTCTCGGCCCTAATGGCGCAGGAAAAACTTCGTTCATCAGAATTATCAATCAGATTACCAAGCCAGACAGTGGCGAAATATTCATCAATGACAAACCTTTGGAAATCAGTCATATTCGTGAGGTAGGATACATGCCAGAGGAGAGAGGTCTGTATAAAAATATGACGATAGGCGACCAGCTGATGTATTTCGGTGAGCTGAAAGGAATGTCTAAAAATGACATACTTGCAGAGTCCAAACATTGGTTTGAAAAACTAGAAATAGACCAGTGGTGGAAGAAAAAACTCTCCGAACTGTCCAAGGGAATGGCGCAGAAAATACAATTCGTAGTAACAGTGCTGCACCGTCCGAAACTGCTGATTTTAGATGAGCCGTTTTCTGGATTTGACCCTGTGAATGCCAATCTGATAAAAGACCAGATTTTGGATTTAAAAGCCCAAGGGACAACCATCATCCTCTCCACCCACCGAATGGAAAGTGTGGAAGAACTCTGTGATTCCGTGGCTTTGGTTCATCAGTCACGAAAGGTTTTGGATGGCAGAATTTCGGAAGTGAAAGAGAAATTTAAGCAAAATTTGTTTGAAATTGTCATTTCGGAGGCGAGTCTGGATGCATTTAATTCATTTAAAACTAAAAATGAACTTTTTAATGAAA
>CAUQOP010000158.1:0-3288 GCA_963519505.1 uncultured Flavobacteriaceae bacterium
TGATTTCTCTCGCTGTTGTCAGTCCACCCACGCCGCTGTCAAAAATTCCAATAGGTTGATTTGCACTAAGATGTTGATATTTCAAAATTCAAATTTTTTACAAAAATAGAAATAAGGAACAAAATAAAGAAAAAAGGCAAAAGTAATTTTCTACTTCTGCCCTTTTTTATTGATTTAATTCGTGATTATCCAAGATAAGCATTGTACATCCAGACATCTTTTTCCTGCTCTGTGATGTATCCGCTCACAAGGGCGTTTGTCCCTTCATCATTTGCTTTGTCAGTTATTTCTAAAAGTTCTCTTTGTAGGTCTATCACTACTTTGAAAGAGTTTAGAATGTCTTCTACGCATTTTTTGCCGTTATGCACTTCCTTGCTCTCTTTAATCGTTGAAACTTTCAGATAATCAGAATAGTTGTGGCTCGGCACATGACCTAATGTCAGGATTCTCTCTGCGATTTCATCTATTTTAAGAACAAGATTGTCATAAAGTTCTTCGAATTTCGGATGAAGAACGAAAAACTGGTCTCCCTTTATATTCCAGTGAGCACCGCGAGTGTTTTGATAAAAAACAGAATAGTTTGCAAGAAGGATGTTTAGCTTCTCAGCGATGTTTTTGCAGTCTTCTTCTTTAAGACCGATGATGTTAGAATTTTTCATATTTTTAGGATTTATTTCTACAAAGTTATGAAATAAAATTCTCCTAATCGATAGTTTTGATTTAATTTATAAACAATCTAAATAGTTTTTCTCTATCAATATTTGAGTTTTTAAACTTAAAAAATCAATAATTTTTTGAAAGAAAACATCAATTTCGGATTAAATTCTTTTGTACATCCATGAGTTTATCATAATTTTGTAACTTTTACAAAAATCATAATATAAATATGGCACAATCACGAGCAAGACAAACCACGGAGGCGATAGAGAAAATATATGTTTCTATGCGCCATCTTTTTTATAGAGGTTCTTTCAAACCTGGTGGAAGGTCAGGTCAGAATATCAGAACGCTGCTTTCTACCATCAATCCTGAAATCTACGGAACGATGAATAATCCGAACAAGATAGAATTAGACGGATTGCTCTATGTTTTGGATAGGCTTCCAGAGGGAATAGAGGAATGTGCATTTATTCATTTGACCTCGGATGAAGGCTTTCACAAAGCGAGTTTCACGCCCATAGTCCCTAAAAAACGAAGAAGAAACTGCTACCGTATAGACCAGCACCAGATGAATATAGAGGTTCTGCTGGGTCGTTCAGAGATTTATGATATCCTTACTCACCTTACTTTTCTTTATATAGAAGCAGACAAAATTAGAAATATCGGTTTTGATATGGAAGAGGGCAGACCGAGAAGAGTTTGGAAAATAATAGAAGAAGTAGCCAAAGGAGAGAAAAAATTTACAAGAACCGAAAAAGAAACGGCGATTATTCATCTTTCGGCGTTATTGGGAAGGTCTTTTGATGAGACTTTGGAAGCTTATAAAAAATTTGGAAGTGATGACAATCCAGACCGATTGTTCAAGATTGTCTATAACCTTGGACAAGTGAGTTTCCTAGACTGGACAGAGGAAAGAGAACGCGAAATTTATTTTTCTGCGATATTACAGGAGCGTGTGGGACACCACCTTTTCGGAGAAAAATGGGCAAACACGCTTAAAGAAATTTTGGTTAAAGAAAATCTTTACCAAAGACCGCTTAACATCATCAGTGCGAATATGCACTCGGTGAAAAATATGCTTTTTGCGAATGATGCCTTGAAAAAAACTTGCAAAACAGGAATAGACTACACACTTTACGAGGAAATCAGCAATAAAAAAGACCTTCAAGATAAGATTTTGGACTACGCTCTTTCTCAAGGGATGATTTATATAAATGACGAAAGCGGAAGTAACATAGATGTGCAAATCATTGATTTAAAGAAAACTAACCTAAAAAATACGCCTTTCGCGGAGGCTAATTTCTCTGGCGAGGATGTTTTGATCGTTTTTGATTATGCCTTTGGAGAGCAGGCTTATGAGATTATGGACGAGCTTCTGCGCCCATTTGATGTGAAAGGAGAGGAGTGCAAGCTCAATGTGAAATCCATCTCTATCATGGGTAAAGCAGGAATTCTTACAGGAGAAAAAGGCGACATCATGATTCCTACATCACATATTTTTGAGGGAACGGCGGACAATTATCCATTTGAAAACGCACTGAAATTGGAAGATTTCCAAGATTCAGAGCTGAAAGCCTTTGAGGGAAGTATGGTCACTGTTTTGGGAACATCGTTGCAGAATAAGGATATTTTGTCTTATTTCATGAATACATCGTGGAAGTCTATCGGTCTTGAAATGGAAGGTGCTCATTATCAGAAAGCTATACAGGTGGCTTCTAAAATCCGTCATCATATCAATGAGAATTTATTCTTATGCTATGCTTACTACGCTTCTGATAATCCATTAGAAACAGGAAGCACACTTTCTTCGGGAGGACTTGGACTTACAGGAGTGAAACCTACTTATTTGATTACATTACGAATTTTAGAGAAAATTTTGAAATAAAACAATGAACACAAGGATTTTAAAAAAGATTTTCATCGCGGTATTCTTTATTTTCGGAATAGCAGAAGCATCGGCTTGGGGAGTTACGGGGCATCGCGTAGTAGCTGAAATAGCAGAAAATCACCTGACTAACAGAGCGAAAAGAAAACTGAAAAAACTTATCAGGAAACAGAAATTGGCCTACTGGGCAAACTGGCCAGATAATGTCAGAAATTCTCCAGAGTGGAAAAATACCAGCACATGGCATTATGTAAATATTCCGCCACAGGAGTCCAAAGAGAAGTTCATAGAACAATTAAAGAATAACAATAAACCAAATATTTATACCGCAATACAAAATGTAAAAGGCATTATCGTAGATAAAAACACGCCTGATTCGGATAGAGAAATTTATTTGAGGTTTTTGGTGCATTTTCTTGGAGATATGATGCAGCCTATGCACACAGGAAGAGAAGAAGATTTGGGAGGAAATCTCATCAAGATACAATTTTTCAAGAAAGATACGAATCTTCATTCCCTTTGGGATAGTGGTCTGATAGACAATACCAAATACAGCTACACAGAGTACGCAAGGGTTCTAGATGTGAAATCAAAAGAAGAAATCAATCAAATCCAAAGCGGAAGCCTAGAAGACTGGCTTTATGAAAGCCACCAAGCGGCTAATCAGCTCTATGACAGCGTAAAACCTGGTGAAAACTACAGCTATGATTATCAAGAGCAGTATAAAGATTTGTTAGAAAGAC
>CAUQOP010000159.1:0-3283 GCA_963519505.1 uncultured Flavobacteriaceae bacterium
ACTTTGTAGAGTTCATCTGCATCTACACGCCCTAAATCTCCATCTTCTCTTTCAGGAGTTTTGATAGGAACAAGGCGATAGTTAAACCCATCAAATTGTAAATAATCATTTAGGTAAAATATATTTTTGGAGTCATAAATACCTCCAGAAGAGAAACTTATAGGTCTTTTCCAATCAAAATTGGCTAAAATATCCATCATCATAAGTTCATTTTTGTACATAGTAGAACCTTCGTAGTTAATGATGATTTCGTTTTCTGCAAGTGAAGCATCCTGAGCTTTTATAATTCCCGATTTTACTGCATTTTCTTTGTTTACAGGCAATACGAATTTGCTCACAGGTAGGAAGTTGAACTTATGATATTGCTCTTCTCCGAATAACATTTTTAGAATCATATCCTTATCCTCTGATTTGGAACGGAGGAACTGGATAGCTTCTTTTAATGTCATGGTTTCTTGGGTTAGATATTTTCTTAAAGAAGCCAATTCTGTCGCTGGAACTCCTTGTTCTTCAAGGCTTTCAAAAATGCTTGCCCAGCTGTTTTTACTCATTAGATAGATTTGGTCATTCATTCCATCTCGGTATTCAGCATGAGAAAGAGAGGAAGGAACAGGCATTGCATTATAAGTTCTTCTTTTCACTTGGTCTATGTTCCAAGGAGTAGTGAGGAGTTCGTAGTTAATTACTTTGACATCATCCCTGAAATTTTCTGTCTCTTGGATAGCCCAAGTAGGGTAGGTGTCATTGTCCCCATAAACGATAAGGATACTCTGCTCTGGTAGTGATTTTAGAGCAGAATAAGCATAGTCGTAGGCGGTATGTCGCCCACTTCGGTTGTGCGGTGTATAGTTCTGGAAGCCCATCATTAGAGGGATTCCTAGTAGAATGCTCCCTGTAGCTATATTATAAGAATTCTTTTTTATTTTATTTTGAGAAAAACTGAAAATACCCGCTACTCCCAGACCTATCCATATCGCAAAAACATAGAACGAGCCGACCATAGCGTAGTCTCTTTCCCTTGGTTCAAATGGTTTTACCCCCGTGTAGAAAATAATTCCCACACTCATCAGGATAAATATAGAAAGTAAGGCGTACAATCTTCCGAAATCTTTCAGAGATTGGTAAGCAAAACCAATGATTCCAAGAAGGAAAGGAAGGAAGAAAAAGTATACGGTGCTTTCGTTTTTGAATTTTGAAGGCAGGTTGTCTTGGTCGCCCAGCATCATATTGTCAATAGCAGAAATTCCACTAATCCAGTTTCCGTTCGTGTTTTCCATGTGTCCTTCCAGGTCGTTTTGTCTCCCTACGAAATTCCACATCAGATAACGAGCGAAATAATATCCATTCTGGAAATCAATGAAATAATGCAGGTTTTGCGCCAGAGTAGGCTTTTTGATTTTGATTAAATCATAGCTTTTTACATCAAGATAATCTTTTGCTGTGATGTTTCCATCTTCATACTTAGCTTTTAATTCATCAAAAGCTTTTTTCGCATGAGGATTGTCCACTATATTTTCATTGGAATAATTAAACTCAAAATCAGGCGCGCCGTACATGAAAATGTAGTTTGACATCACCGTATTGTTGTGGTTAAACATTCTTGGCAAAATGCTGATGTGCTCCTTGCTATAAACATGGCTGGTGCGTTCGTCTACTTTGTCATACTTTCCTGTTTTTTCGTTTTTCTCGTAAACATCACCTGTTTTTATTGTTTTGTAACCACCTTCTTCGTTTCTTTCTATTCCATGCGCATCTAGATGGGCGGTGTAGTTTTGTCCATATATAGTAGGCCAGTCGCCATACTGCTCACGGTTGTAGTAGTCCAGCATACCGATGGCAGTATCAGGATTGTTCAGGTTCATAGGAGGATTGGCGTTGGCTCTGATAGGAATCATCATCCAGCACGAAAATCCGATAATCATATAAACAACTGATAATGCGATGGTTTGGTATAAATGGTTTTTGGTTTTTCTAGTATATCGGATAATATAATAACAAAAAGCAACCAAAATAATAAACGCAATGATAGTCCCCGAATGGAACGGCAGTCCGATACTATTCACAAAGAAAATTTCACTCTTTCCAAAAAGTCTCATCACAATAGGGAAAATTCCTTTAAAAACAAATGCTAAAACTCCAAGCGTGATGAAATTGGCAATGATAAAGTTTTTCCAAGTGAATTTGTAATTTCTTGCATAATAGATGAAACACACCGCAGGAACTGCCAGCATCACCATCATATGGACACCCACAGAAAGCCCTACGATAAAGAAAATCAGGATGATCCATCTCTGGCTGTCGCTGTCATGGTATTCGTTTTCCCATTTTGTAATCAGCCAGACTACTAATGCGATGAACATAGACGCCATAGAATACACCTCGCCCTCCACAGCAGAATACCAAAAAGTATCCGAAAAAGTAAATGCCAGCGAGCCTATAACACCCGAAAACAGCACAGAAATTATTTCCGCTGAGCTGAGTTCATCCATTTCTTTATTTAAAATTCTTCGGACTAAATGTGTAATGGTCCAAAAAAGAAATAAAATAGTAAATGCACTGAATAACGCAGACATAGCGTTGATAATCAGTGAGTAATAAGTTTCGTTCCCAAAACTCAAAATAGCCGCCACGGCGCCCACCAGCTGGAACAACGCCGCTCCTGGTGCGTGGGTAACTTCCAGTTTTACAGCAGATGAGATGTATTCTCCTGTGTCCCAAAAGCTGAATTTATGCTCTATAGTAGATAGATAGGTCACCAAAGCAATCCCAAAAACTGCCCAGCCTAATATGTTGTTCCATTTTTTAAATGTCCAGTTTTTCATTAATAAAAATAATTTGTCGCGAAATTAAGATTTTTTGATAAAAGAAATCCAATTTTTAGCCTAAAATTATGTTTTTTTAAATATTTCATGATGAAGAAAAACGCTTTTTTAGAATTATTTTAAATAAAAATTTGGTTTGTGTATTTAAAAATATTAGTTTTGCCTAACATTTATTTCTAATTAAATCTAATTATATTATGAAAAATTATAAACTTTTTCCATTGTCAGCCCTGTTTTTCATAGGTTTGATGAATGCGCAAGATGTAAAGCAAGACTCCCTTCACAAGGATAAAAATGTAGATGAAGTGATTATCACAGGAACGCTCAAACCGATAAGCAAGTCTAAAAGTCCCGTTCCAGTGGAAATTTACACCAAGAAATTTTTTGAAAAAAATCCGACTTCTAACCTTTTAGAATCGATTTCTATGGTTAATGGGATTCGTTCGCAGATTAACTGTTCG
>CAUQOP010000160.1:0-3272 GCA_963519505.1 uncultured Flavobacteriaceae bacterium
AAATATCCTTTTCGCCGTCATAATAAATGCACGAAACAGCCTGTTCTGGATGCCATTTTTCCAAAATCAGATAATCATCATCAAAACGATTCATTAGGTCAAATGAAATCAGTTTCGCTTCTCCTTTGGTGTTGATAGTCAATATTTTATCATCACCTTTAAAGCTGCCGAGCAGAACTCCTCTGCCTTCCACATTAAGCCTTCTTACGCTTTCATCAAACCAAATTTTTCTCGGAGCCAGCGTAGAGATGCCCTCTTCTTTTAGTTCTATTTTCTTAACGGCATATTTCGTTACGAGATTTCCTTTGGAATCACGCCCTTTTATCGCTAAATCAGAGAAATCTATATCTATTCTGTTTTTTCTAATTCTGGCATTAGGTTTTAGTAAAACACTGATGATTTCGGCCTCTCCATTCGGATTTGCAGAAAAATACAGCACTTCTGAGCCTTTTACATCAGAGGCAAGTTTATACTCGTTATTTCGGATAACTCCCGTTACTGAGAACCTTTTCATGTAATATGGGCCGTCTTTTCCCTCGCGGTAGACCATGTTATAAACGGTTCGTTTGTCGTTCTTTTTCCATACGCCTACATGCAGAATATCCTTCCCGATGAAGGTCTTTGCTTCCACTTTGGTTACCTGCATCGTTCCATCTTTTCGGAAAGTGATGATGTCATCCAAATCTGAACAGTCAAAAACATATTCATCTTTTTTGAGCGAAGTGCCGATGAATCCTTCGGTTCTGTTGATGTAGAATTTTTCATTTGCTACCGCTACATTGGTCGCATCTATGTTGTCAAAAACACGAATTTCCGTACGGCGAGGCTTGTCTTTTCCATATTTTTTCTGAATGTTTTGGAAATAATTTATGGCATAATCCACCAAGTTTTCCAAATCATGTTTCATCTGCTCCATTCTGTCCTCTAGTGCAGCGATGTTTTCTAGCGCTTTATCTCTATCATAGCGCGAAATTCTCATGAAAGGAAGTTCTGTTAGTCTGGCAATGTCCTCCGTAACTACCTCACGCATAAGGTTTTTGATAAAAGGTTTTAAAGCAATATCAATCGCTGAATAAACTTCCTCTTTACTGGTTTTACCTTTGATTTCTTGGTAAATTTCATTCTCGATGAAGATTTTTTCTAAACTCGCAAAATGCCATTTTTCTTGAAGTTCGTACAGTTCTATTTCTAGCTCTTTTTTCAGAAGAGAAACCGTGTGGTCTGTGTTGTATTTCAGTATTTCCGAAACCGAAAGAAACATCGGCTTGTCACCCACAATTACACAGGCATTCGGAGAAATAGAAACCTCGCAGTCCGTGAAAGCATAGAGAGCATCTATCATCATATCTGGTGAAACATCATTAGCCAGTAAGATATTAATTTCTACTTCATCAGAAGTATTGTCCTCTATCTTTTTGATTTTGATTTTGCCCTTTTCGTTAGCTTTTAAAATGCTGTCAATCAGGTCACCTGTATTTTTAGAAAAAGGTAACTCTGTGATGCATAGAGTGTTTTTGTCTTTTTGGATAATTTTGGCTCTTGCACGGATTTTTCCACCTCGTTTTCCATCATTATAGTTGGAAACATCCAGAAGTCCTGCCGTAAGGAAATCAGGGTAAAGCTGGAAACTTTTTCCTTTTAGATAAAGAATAGAAGCATCCAGTAACTCATTGAAATTGTGAGGCATAATCTTAGTAGAAAGCCCCACACCAATGCCTTCCACGCCTTGTGCAAGGAGCAGCGGGAACTTCACAGGAAGGTCCACAGGTTCGTTGTTTCTTCCATCGTAGGATTTTACCCATTCTGTAGTTTTAGGGTTAAAAACCACCTCCAAAGCGAAAGGCGTGAGCCTCGCTTCGATGTATCTTGCTGCTGCTGCCGAGTCTCCTGTGTAGATGTTTCCCCAGTTTCCCTGAGTGTCTATCAGAAGTTCTTTTTGACCAATCTGCACCATGGCATCCGTGATGGAGGCATCCCCATGCGGGTGGTATTTCATGGTGTTTCCCACGATGTTTGCTACCTTGTTGTATCTACCATCTTCCAGCTCGCGCATAGAGTGCATGATACGGCGCTGAACGGGCTTAAAACCATCATAAACAGATGGAATGGCACGGTCTAAAATCACATAAGAGGCGTAATCAAGAAACCAGTCTTGATAAAGCCCAGATATTTTTTTTAGAGTTTCTTCTTTATGTTCGTTTTCTTGCATTTATTTTGTGTTTATCAGTCTGATATTTTGGTCGTTTAACTTGGTTTGAAGCCATTTTTTCAGCTTTTCTTCATCCAGCTTCTCTTTTTCTTTGATTTGGTAAATGACAGTATTTTCTTGTTTACGAGAATCTTTTTCGTAACTATTTAGTTTTCCGATAGATATGTTTTCTATCTCTGGGAAAATGATCCTGAGTTCTTTGATGAGCTGTCGGTCATCAAATTTGTATTCATTCAGTTCCGCAGTAAGATTTTGGATAATGATATCTTTTTCAGAGAAATCCTTGTTCTGCTGGTTGATTTCAGCTAAAATTTCACTTTTTAGATTAGATGAATTATTTTTTATCAAGAGTTTTGTATCCTTGATTTCGTAGCTGTCGGCAAGTTTTTTGTTAAGCGCTTGAATTTCAATGCTGTCCATGCGTTGATTTAGTAAAACCAATTCTATGGTTTTGGGCGTATCATTTTGATTTATTTTCTTATAAATCACTGTGTGCCCTCTATCTGTAAATTCGTTTTTAATGAAATTTTCTACATTTTTTGTGTATTTATTATCACTAATGAGACGGTAAGCCAAGAAAATACTTGGAACAATCATAATAGTAAACAAAATATAGATGGAATATTTTACTTTTCTGTCAAATTTTTTATCCTGAGTAGAAACAGGTTTGTATTTAAGGAATTTAACAATAGTAAATGTAGCAATGGCGATGAAGAAGCAGTTGATAGAATATAAATACAAGGCTCCAGCAAAAAATTTAAAATTGAAAGTTGCCAGCCCAAAACCAGCCGTACAAAGAGGCGGCATAAGCGCTGTGGCAATAGCTACCCCAGGTATAGGATTTCCTTTTTCTACACGGGTGATAGAAATTATTCCTACAATTCCACCAATGAAAGCAATCAGAACATCATAAATATTAGGTGATGTTCTGGCTAAAATCTCAGATTGAGCCTCTTTAAAGGGACTGAGAGTAAAGTAAATCGCAGAGACTAAAAGACTCACAATGGTAGCCGTAAGTAGGTTTTTTCCTGATTTTTTTAGAAGAGTTAAATCATAAATGGCA
>CAUQOP010000161.1:0-3223 GCA_963519505.1 uncultured Flavobacteriaceae bacterium
TTAAAATTTTTGGGTTTTTCGGGTCAAAAAGATGCCTTACAAAAGAATAAAAACTATAGGATTTTTCGTTAAATGCCGAAGTTGGGATTATTTTGTAAAGCTTAGAGCGTTTCCCTATCTCCATTAGTTTGGATTTTCCTGAAGGCGATTTTATACTGGCAAGGATAATGACTTTTTTAGCTGGAAATTTTTTATGAATTTCCTGCACGATAATTCCCCCAAAAGAGTAACCGAGCAGACAAAAATCCTCATCAGGATTGATGCTTTCGGCCATTCTATTTACATAATGGTCAAATTCCTCATCCTGCTCTGGGACGAGCCAATCTATGAAATGAAGTTCCATTTCTGATGGGAAATTAATGTACTCAAATACACTTCTGTCCGCACCCAGTCCGCTGATGATGTATAGTTTCATTACTATTGTTTTATATTTTTAGAAAAACTTCCAAAAATTATCATCATAAGGTTTGGTGAATTTTTTATAGCAAGATTTAGAAACCACAGTCACAGAAACTGTTACGATTTGGTTGTCTTTGGAATAGCTGAATTGTGGTGCTTTTTCTGTGGAATATTGTTTCTGTCCATTCTTATAAAGCACTTCCCAAGTATAGCTGAAATCTTTACTGGAATTACTAAAAAATCCTAATCTGTCATTGGATATTTTTCTAGTTTCGTAGTTGGTCACATCTATATCGCAATCTCCTTTTTTAGCAGGTTCAGCTGGAGTTTCTTCCAAATTTTCCTTAGCAAGAATGCCTATATCTTTGCTGCATTTCGTGATATTTCCGTTTTCAGAAATATACTGCACAGACAATGTGGAATTTCCTGCATTTACGGGCATGATTTCTACAGAATCCAGCCTATTATCGCTTTCCACCACGATGCCTCCTTCAGATGTCCATCGGTAGCATTCTTTGCACTGCGCATCTTTTTTTATGCTATAACTGCTTTTTTCTCCTACTACTAATGAGGATTTACCTGTGATTTCGCATTGAGCAAAACCTAAAGTCGAAACTAAAATTAAAAATAATTGACTAAACTTCTTCATAATTTAAAAATTTAATTTGAACGAGGAGTGATGAAAAAATCATTCCAAAACCCAATTTTCCACGATTTCCCATAATTTTCTCACCTCCAGTTTCTTTTCGAAAACAAAGGCTTCTTCGGCAAATTTTTGCTCAGAGAAATTGGCTTTATCCCAGTATTTGTTACCATTATTATCCACTAAAATTCGGGCGTAATAGGTGGCAGGGTCAAGGCTCGTAAAACGGATTTCGTTTTTATTCGTATATTGAGAGCGTTTTATATTTCCTTCGTTATCAATTAGTTGTAGCCAAAAATAGGACTTTGGCTGGTTCTCTAGTTTTAGGGTTAAACTTCCATAATTTTCGGCTTTATCAGCTTCAAAATTGAAAATATAAGCTTTTGGATTTTGGAAATAATGCCCTTGAACACTTCCTTTTGGAATGCTGAGTGAATATTTTTTTTCAGCTTTAAAGTCAGATGAAATGATGATTTCCTTTGGATTTTTTTCAGAAATTCTTGCATCAAATTTTTGGCTGATGCTGTCACTTTTCAGTGTCCACAGAGAAGGATTTATCTCTATCAAAACCATATTAGAAGTAAAGACAAAATCTTTTTAAGGAGTAAGATGTCCGCCTTTGCTATTGGCTAAGGTCAGTTCATCTTTTTCGTTAGTTTTGTACGAAACAGAAATGGTATCTTCCTTGCCATCAGCATTATAGCTTATTTTTAGAGGTGTGAGCGTTCTGCTGTTTAGGGCGTTTTGTTTCCCTACCCAAACCATCACAGAATCAGATTTTTCGGCGTGAGTTACTTGGTAATCAGTAAGTTCATCGCTGATGCTTTTTATGTCTACTTTCTTTGGATTTCCTTCGAAAACCATGAGCATTCCTCCGTCCACAGGCGTAGTTTCTTTGTATCTGATGTTTTTTTCAGAAGGGAAGATTTTCATTTTCAGACCAGATAAATTTTGGTTTAAATCTATTTTTTCCTTTAAGAAACCAACTTTTTCCTTACCTGCATCATACACAGAGTTTTCGTTTTCATCTTCAAAAGCGATGATGCTGTATTTCCCTTTACTCAGATAGTTTAGCTCAAAATAGCCGTCTTCATCAGCTTTTGCGATGTAGTTTGGTTTTTGTTTGAAATCAGCGCTATCGGCATAGAGTCCTACTACAATGCCATGTTTGGAGGTTTTGCTAGGGATGAGCAGGGCATCGGTTATCGTACCGCTGATGTACAGGTTGTCAAGTTCTTTTCCCGTAGAAAAAGCAAAATTAAAATAAGGCAGCACATTTCCCTCGTTATTATCTACGATGGCATTTCCAAAGTTGAAATTATAAGTGGTATTTTCCTGCAAATCTTCATCCCATGTTATAGAAATGTATTTGTTTGCAAGGTTAGAAGGAATGATTTTTTTTATCTTTTTAATTGGTGGCGAAATGATGAGATTTTTGTTCGTTTCCTTTAAGTTAATATATTCATCAAAATACAGCCGAAGTTCCCTAGTGTTGGTAGGAACATTTACTCTGCTCGTATCTATATTGGATTTCAGGAACTTAGGTGGAGTGGTGTCTTTCGCACCGCCTTCGGGAGAGCCCACTCTTGCGCAGGCGCTCAGAAGAACTATAAAAATAGCAACAAAGAAAATCTTTTTCATGAAACAAAAATAAGTTTTTTAAATTTAATCTTCCTCCTCTGTAGATTCTGAAGTTTTCTGTATGGTTTCCTCTGTTTTTGTCGCTTTTAGGCTATCCATAGAAGTTTTCTTTGGTTTCTTCTTTGGCGCTTTTGCCCTTTCGGTATCTTCTGCAAAAACCTCTGTGGAATCAGCAGTTTCGGCATCTGGATTTATCACTTTATCAATTTCAAAAGGAAAATCTTCAAAGAGCGTGGAAAGAAGCATCGTTCCGTATATTTTTCTAGAATACTTGTTACTCAGGGCGATGATGGTGGTTTTGGATTCTCTTAAGTGGATGAAAACCGTGTTAGAGCCGTGCCACCAGCCGTTGTGATAGGTTAGTTTTTTCCCTTCATCAAATACTTTTAGTCTAAATCCAAGACCATAGTTATTTACGCCCTTTTTTTCGTTGCTGTATGGCTCAAAAACTTTTTCCATCAGTTCTTTTGGAAGAAAATCTTTGAAAACATTGCTTTTGAAAAATTTAACAAATCGCGTGGAGTGTTGTAGATGTTTTTA
>CAUQOP010000162.1:0-3220 GCA_963519505.1 uncultured Flavobacteriaceae bacterium
TTTTATTGGTGTTTAATCCTTTAAACTATGATATTTACCAAACTTATAAGGTGGTAGATGAAGACCCGAAGTTTTTGTTTAAAGACAATTATCAGCCTCCGAAACAGCCCGTAAAAAACGAAACTAAGTATAATTTGGTTTGGATTTATGCAGAAGCTTTTGAGCGGATATATCTTAATCAGGATATTTTCCCTGACCTTGCGCCTAATTTGGCTCAGCTGGAGAAAGAATCGCTTTCCTTTTCTAATGTTCATCAGGTCTGGGGAACAGGCTGGACTATCGCAGGAATAGCCAGTTCTCAGTGCGGAGTGCCTCTATATGCGGTGGGGAGAGAGAATAACGACCTTGACCAGCTTCCGAGTTTTCTTCCTAAATAAAGGGCGTAGGGAATATACTTGCCGAGGACGGCTACAAAAATATTTTCATACAAGGCTCTCCCAAAGCCTTTGCAGGGAATGATAAGTTTTTGGAAAGTCATGGTTTTCAGATGTTTTCACTTGAAAATATTGATGAAAAGTATAAAACGCCGAGAAATTTCTCTCGCTGGGGGTTGAATGATGACAAGACCCTAGAGTTTGCTAAAGCAAAATATAAGGAATTAAAATCTAAAAATCAGCCGTTTAGCATTATGATTTCTACGATAAACACTCATAGTCCGAGAGGTTTCGTTCCACCGGATTTTAAGAAGAAAAAATATAAAAATGGGCAGAATGTTACCTTGAATGCCCTTCATGTAAGTGATTATTTGATTTCGGAATTTATCAATGAAATTAAAAAACTGGATACAGAAAAAAACACCATGATAGTGATTTCTTCGGATCATCTCACGATGCGAAATATGGTTTCTGAAACGCTGGAGCGCCACCCTGACCTCCGCCGAAATCTATTCATGATACATTTTCCTAATAAAATTTCGCCAAGAATTTCGGAGAGAAATACCTCATCTCTGGACGAGGGAGTTACGGTTTTGAATGCTATGGGCTATCCGCTGGAGCGTTTTGGGCTGGGAGTTTCTTTATTCAGCAATGAAAAAAACTTGAAAGAAAAAACACAGAACAAAACGGATGATGTCCTGAAAAGCTGGAAAAAATATTATTTCCAATTTTGGGAATAAACCGTTCTATCTGATTTCTCCATAACCAATAAGCCCATCGTAATTTTTTCCAAAAGGAGTGTAATACAAGAAAGCCTGATATTGGTTTTGTGTCTGCCAGAAATTCCCATTGATTTCACCAAAATTTAGTTTTCCATTTCGGTCTTTTGTTGCAAGGATATAGTTGTAAAACCCTTGTTTTAGGAATATTTTAGCAAAATATTTTTGGCTTTTTGGGTCGTAGTGCATTTGGCTCTCTTCGTTAGCCTGATAATCATTAAACTGCCCTAAGACATAGATATTTTTTCCTTCCAAAGGATGGCTGTCCAAAGAAAACACTACCCAAGAGTAGTCGCCCTCGTAGTCGGCATTTCTTTCTTGTCCCATGTTATTACTGCGGAAGTAGAATGCGCCATTGACATCTGGCTGATACTGGTAACTGAGCGGCGAAGTCCAAGTAGGGAAGAGGTAGGTGTAGTTCACACCATCGATGTTTTCCGTTCCTGCCACCATGTCGGAGGAGGCATTCATCGTTTTATTATCAAAGTAAGAAAACTCATTATTTCCTTGAAAAACAAGACTTAACTGCTGAAACATCAGCTGGTTTCCGAAGAGAACAGAGGAAGGTTTCAGGTTAAAAATTCCATCATTAAAATTATTATTTTGAATAATACTTAGGCTGATAGAATTGATATTTCGGCTGGTTTCTGGGTCGGTAAGGGAGGCTTTTACTTCTACTCTTTGGTTGAGGTTTGGAGTTTTCGCAGCGGTGTATCGGCTCACATTGATACCGATTCCTGCTCCATTTTCTGCCACCGAAAATCTCTTTGTGAAAATCGGTTTTTTAGGCGAATCTTTATAAACTATAAGTTCAAAATTTCCCGAGATTTTAGGCTGAATGTCCTTGTTAGGAAAGGTCAGAGAGTAGTGTGTGTAGGCTTGGTGGGTGTTGAAAGAATATTTAAAATTATCAATCAATCCGCTCAGTTTTCCAGTCGCAAATTCCGTGAAAAACAGACCATCATCTTTCCAGTTTCTGTCAAGATGTTTTATCGTATAGCGATAAATCTGGCTGCCGTTGTCCAAGTCGTCAAAACGAAGGACAAGCTGCTCTCCGAACCTTATGACAGGCGTTTCGTCATTGGTCTGTGGATTAAATAGCTGAATGCTTTTAATATTCTGCCCAATGGCAAAAACGCCCGAAAACAAGAACAATAGTCTAAACATTAGGCATTTTTTATAACGGTTAATCTCGCCTTAGTGTGGTAATTTCCTTGTTTAAAGAAACGAGTGAAAAAGTCCAGTTCTTCTTTTGTATAATTGTTTTTCTTGAAGAAAGAAATCTTTTTCTCGCTTACTTCTATACTGTAGTCCAGAATTTCTTTGGAGTAGAAATTCGCCAAGAAGATTTGGTAGAAATCTTGGTCGATTCTGTCTTTATTCAAGAATTTATTTTGTTTAATGCAGAATGCGTTTTCTATATTGGAATAAACCTCAAAACCAGAATTGATATTATGGAAAACTACCATCACAGTGTCTGGTTTTTCCTCTTCTTTATCTGCTTTTGGTTTGTGTTTTTTCACGGATTTTTCTTTTTCCTCTGCGGATAGACCAGCAGTTTCTGTGAAGAAATCAAAATATCCGTTCATAAAGTCATCCACCTCATCTTTTTTGAGGAAAACGATAGGAACGCCCTTGTTGTAGATAAGGAACGCTTCATGGTGTTCTTTTAGGTTTTCACGGATGAGGGCTTGATCTTCCATGAAACCAAGGGATTCTTTAGAATAGATATTTTGTTTTTCTTTTTCTATGAATTCCTCGTTGTAGTCGCTCATGATGGAAACTCCTGAGAACCACCATTCTTTATGCCATTCTACGATGCCCATGAAGATGATGCTTTTTTCCTTTAAATCTTTGTGTTTAGGGAAAGAAGATTTCAGAAGTTTGAATTTCTTATCGGTAGCGATGTGTTTTATTTTAAGGTATTTTTCGTCTTCGCCAAGGAAAAGGAAACTTCCCTGAACTCTCGGAGACATTTTTTCTAAATCTTTCGCTACGGGATGTTTTTTACCCAAAATCAGAACAGCCCATTCCTTTGCAGAAAGTGCAAGGAGAGAGGTACATGCC
>CAUQOP010000163.1:0-3210 GCA_963519505.1 uncultured Flavobacteriaceae bacterium
TATCTGCAATTCTGGTTTCGCCGTATTTTTCCTGCATTCCTTCAAGTCCTTGGTTCACATCACCAATGCTTCCTGTATCTTCACCAAAGATTAATGTTTCTGGGTATTTCTCAAAAATCTTGTCAAAATTATTACGGATCACTACCCTTCCATCCAAAATCTGAGAATCTTCACTGAAAACTGGTTTTATTTCTGGAATATTTACAGCCTTCCACTCTGATTCGCTGTACAAATGAGATGAATAATTATCAGCCTCTTTCTCTGAAATTCTTTCGTAAACCTGCACCAGATTTTGTCTCTCGCTGCTATTTTGCTCTCTCGTAGCCCAAAGCACCTTTCTCACCAATGCAAAAATATCCTTTTTGCCCACTGTAACCAATGCCGAGAACTTCTCCAACAATGCAGCAACTTCTGGCTGATTTTCAAACTGTTTTACCAATGGTAAAACTTGATTTTGGATATGGTCTATTGATTCTCTATATTCTGTCCAAGCCTTCTTCTGCTGTTCTCTCACAAAGGCTTTTGCTTCTTTTTCTATCTCATCCAGCTCCTCCACAGAAGAAAGCGTCTGCTCTTCGCCATCTATTTCGATAGAATAATTTAAAATCCATTCTCTAAATTTATTAAGACAATCAAACTCTGTCTCAAAGTTCATCCTCTCCTCATCCTTGTATCTCTCATGAGACCCAGATGTAGAGTGTCCCTGTGGCTGTGTAACCTCTATAATATGCAAAATCACAGGTATGCTTTCCTCCCTTGCCAACTGCTCTGCACGGGCATAAGCATCCAAAAGCATCGGATAATCCCACGCTCTTACTTGGATAACCTCGCATCCTTGCTTGTCACCTTCTTTTCTTTGGAAACCAGCCAAAATTTCAGATAAATCTTCCTTCGCTCTTTGGTTGTGCGTAGGAACAGAAATTCCGTAGCCGTCATCCCAAATAGACATAATCATCGGCACCTGCAAAGCACACGCCGCATTGATAGTTTCCCAAAAATGCCCTTCCGCCGTAGATGCATCTCCGATTGTCCCAAAAGCCACTTCCTGCCCATTGTGGGAGAATTTTTCAGAGCCTTGGAATTTTACTTCTTTATAAACATTAGACGCCAAAGCCAGTCCAAGAAGTCTCGGCATCTGCCCTGCTGTAGGCGATATATCGGATGAAATATTTTTAATCTGTGTCAAATCCTTCCAGCTTCCGTCTTCATTCAAAGAACGAGTCGCAAAATGGCACGGCATCTGTCTCCCTGCCGAAGCGGGTTCGCGCTCCACATCAGTATCTGCATAGAGCTGAGCAAAAAACGCATCCACGCTCAAAACTCCCACTGCCATTGCAAAAGTCTGGTCACGGTAATATCCTGAACGCCAGTCTCCCTCACGGAAAACCTTTGCCATTGCTAACTGCGGAAGTTCCTTCCCATCTCCTACAATCCCGAATTTTGCTTTTCCTGTAAGAACCTCTTTTCTTGTTAAATAACTTGCCTCACGGGAAATTCTTCCCAAGCGATAATCATCTAAAACTTGCTTTCTAAAATCCTGAAATGAAACCTGTTCTGTTTCTATGTAATTAGACATAATTATTTATTTTGTTATTTGTCTTTATCTTTGTTAAACTTTATTTCTTATCTCAAAAACTCCTCCAAACCTATTGTTTTCTGCTCTCCGCTGTCCAAGTTTTTCACGGTCACCTGCTGGTTTTTAATCTCATCACCTCCGTAAAAAACAATCTCTGGTATTCCTTTCTTTTCGGCGTAGGTAAATTGTTTTTTCAGTTTGGCGTTTTCTGGGTATAGCTCCGCGGAAACTCCTTTGGCTCTTAGTTTTTGGATTACTTTCATCGCCTCGGTTGCCTCCTCATCGCCATAATTCGCAAAAAGGTATTCTATTTTAGGCGTTTTATTATCTGCGAAAAGCCCCAATTCCTCCATAACAAGGTAAATTCTATCCAATCCGAATGAAATCCCAATCCCTGAAATTCCCTTCACACCGAAAACCTCCGTAAGATTATCATACCTTCCGCCACCGCCGATAGACCCCATCTGAACGCCCTGAGCCTTTACTTCAAAAATAGCACCTGTGTAGTAGTCCAAACCACGGGCAAGGGTAATATCAAAAACCAAAACTTCTTCATTTACACCAAGTTCCAGCGCTTTATTTAATACAAATTCCAGCTCTTCTATTCCCTTTTCGCCAACTTCTATTCCTTTAAATTTTTCTTTCAGCAAGGCAAGTGTATCCT
The DNA here is from genome assembly GCA_963519505.1 of uncultured Flavobacteriaceae bacterium. Taxonomy (GTDB): domain Bacteria; phylum Bacteroidota; class Bacteroidia; order Flavobacteriales; family Weeksellaceae; genus JABCPE02. The sequence continues at coordinate 2,241 of CAUQOP010000163.1, forward strand.
TCGTGGAAAGCCCTTCAAATAGGAAGTTCAGCTTTTCTACAGCTCCTTGTGAAATTCCCTTTTCCAGCATTTCCTTAACTACGCCATCTTTCCCAATTTTATCCAGTTTATCCAAAGCAACCGTAAAGTCTATCAACTGCTCCGATATATCCGCATATTCCGTCAGACCAGAGAGGATTTTTCGGTTATTGATGCAGATTTTCACAGGTATTCCCAGCTCTGCAAAACTCTTCAAATACAACTGCACCAGCTCCACTTCCTGCCACAAACTTTCCGAACCTACCACATCCGCATCACATTGGTAAAATTCTCTAAATCTCCCTTTCTGCGGGCGGTCTGCTCTCCAAACGGGCTGAATCTGATACCTCTTAAACGGGAATGAAAGTTTTCCATGGTTCATCGCTACAAATCTCGCAAATGGCACGGTCAAATCATATCGAAGCGCCTTGTCAGAAATCTGTGGAGTTAGTTTTTTGAAATCCTTATTCTGCCAAGTTTCCTCATCCACATCAGAAGTAAAATTTCCCGAATTAAGTATCTTGAAAATCAGTCTATCTCCCTCTTCTCCGTATTTTCCAGTAAGTGTAGAAAGATTCTCAAAACTCGGTGTCTCCAAAGGCTGAAAACCAAACAGTTCAAAATTCTGCTGCAAAACACCGATGATGTATCTTCTATTGTAAATTTCCTGTGCTGTAAAATCCCGAGTTCCTTTTGCTAAACTTGGCGCTGATGACATAATAATTTCTATTTTAATAAAAAGACAAAAGTAAAAAAAATAAACCTTATATATCGGATTTATTTAATAAATTTGCCTTTATAAAATTCTCTTCATTATGAAAACTTTTTTATTTCTTATTCTTTCGCTATTTGCATTGACCGCAAATGCACAGCAGAATTACTATGAATTTGGGTGGAATAACCAATACGGCATCGTGGATAAAGATGGAAACGAAATCCTGTCGCCATCCTA
>CAUQOP010000164.1:0-3206 GCA_963519505.1 uncultured Flavobacteriaceae bacterium
CCTATCCACCAGAGCCTTTGCCATGATGGTGGAATAATCATCATTTTGAGCTTCATAATATTTCACCAATTCATCCGTACCAAAACCAGCCGTCACTGCGAAAGCACCTATATAATCCTGTTTTCCAATGCTTTGCGGCGCTATAAAGTCCGACAGGGCGAAATACTCCTTTCCTGCTGATTTTTTCAACTGCTGGCGAAGTGTTCGGAAAACGAATTCTTCCCCATCTTTATCTAAAATAATATCATCTCGTTCATTAGAATTAGCTGGGAAAAGCCCAAAAACAGCCTTGGCTTTAAGCAGTTTTTCATTTAAAATTTTATCTAAAATCACCTGCGCATCAGCCCAAAGCTCACGAGCCTGCTCTCCTACTTTTTCATCTTCTAAAATATTTGGGAATCTTCCATGCAAATCCCAGCTTCGGAAAAATGGAGACCAATCCACGAAAGGAAGAAGCTCACGGAAATCCTGATTTTCAATCACTGTAATTCCTAATTTTTTAGGCTTAATGATGGTTTCGTTTTCCCAATCTATTTTAAATTTCTTTTCTCTTGCTTCCTCTATGGAAACATATTCTTTGTCTGTCTGCCGTGCCAAAAACTTCTCTCTGAACTCATCATATTCCTTCTTAAGCTCTTTCTTGTACTCAGCAGATTTTTCTTCGCTCAATAGTGAATTTACTATATTCACTGTTCGCGAGGCATCTCCGCCATGCACCACGGTATTTCGGTATTTTGGCGCAATTTTCACAGCGGTATGGGCTTTGGAAGTTGTCGCACCTCCTACCAGCAGCGGAAAATCCAGATTTTGTCTGTTTAATTCAGATGCTACATATTCCATTTCATCCAGACTCGGCGTAATCAAACCACTCAGCCCGATGATATCCACCTTTTGTTCTATGGCTGTCTGTATGATTTTTTCACAAGGCACCATCACGCCCAAATCTATGATTTCGTAGTTGTTACACGCTAGCACCACGCCCACGATATTTTTACCAATATCATGAACATCGCCTTTCACCGTCGCTAAAAGAATTTTGCCATTAGAAGGCTTGGAAGTATCTTTTTCTGCTTCTATAAAAGGCTCTAAATAAGCCACTGCGCGTTTCATCACCCTTGCAGATTTCACCACCTGAGGAAGAAACATTTTTCCACTTCCGAAAAGGTCTCCCACTACACTCATCCCAGTCATCAGGTTGATTTCTATAACATCCAGCGGTCGTCTCGCTTCCTTCAAAGCCGCTTCCATATCTTCCTCAATGAATTTGTCCACGCCCTTTACTAGCGAATAGGTGATGCGTTCCTGCAAAGGCTGTTCACGCCAAGATAGGTCTTCTACTTTTTCTTTTTTAACAGATTTTACTTTTTCGGAATAGTCCAGCAAACGCTCCGTAGCGTCATCTCTTCGGTCTAATATCACATCTTCTACCAGTTCCAAAAGGTCTTTGGGAATTTCATCATAGACTTCCAGCATCGTAGGATTTACGATTCCCATATTCATTCCTGCTTTTATGGCATGATACAGAAACACCGAGTGCATCGCTTCCCTCACCGCATCATTTCCTCTAAACGAAAACGAAACATTAGAAACTCCACCACTCACAGACACATATGGAAGATTCTGGCGAACCCACCTTGTCGCTTCTATAAAATCAATTGCATTTCGCCTATGTTCCTCCATTCCCGTAGCCACAGGGAAAATATTAAGGTCAAAAATAATATCCTCTGGTGGGAAACCTACCTTGTCCACCAAGATTTTATATGAACGCTCTGCTATCTCTATTCTTCGCTGGTAGTTATCGGCTTGACTCACTTCATCGAAAGCCATTACAATAACTGCCGCACCGTATCTTTTTATAATTTTCGCTTGGCGAATAAATTCCTCTTCTCCTTCTTTTAAACTAATGGAATTCACCACCGATTTTCCCTGAACCACCTGCAATCCAGCTTCTAAAATCTCCCAACGGGAAGAGTCTATCATAATCGGAATACGAGCAATGTCAGGCTCGGAAGCTATCAGATTGAGAAATTTCACCATCGAGGCTTTCCCATCTATCAGCCCATCATCCATATTTACATCCAAAATCTGGGCTCCTCCTTCTACTTGATTTCGGGCAATTTCTAAAGCCTCTGTAAAATTCCCTTCCCCTATCAGCCTCAAAAATTTTTTTGACCCTGCTACATTCGTTCGTTCTCCTACATTCACAAAATTAGATTCTGGCGTAATTATGAGCGGCTCAAGCCCTGAAAGTTTTAAATATCTCATGTATGGTTATTTTCAGTTAAAATTATAAAAATCCAAAGGTAAGTTTTTTAAAAAACATAAAAAAATAGGAAGGTAAAATTTTACCTTCCTATTTGTTATGAAACATTGAACAATTTTAAATTATTCTTTGATAGTAGCAATACTTACTCTGTTCCAATCTGGTTCTGAGAACATGTGACCAATACCGTTTCCTTCTGCTACGATACGATCTCCATCAATTTTGTATTGTTTAACAAGAACAGCTTTAACTGCTTCTGCACGAGCTTTAGCGATTCTTTCGTTAACTTCAACACTTCCTTCTGGTGAAGCAAATCCTTTGATAATAACTTTACTGTTAGGATATTTCTTCAAATAAGTAGCGATTCTAGCTACATTCGGCTGCTGAGAAGGAGCGATGATAGTTTTTCCTTGTGCGAAAGTAACTACAGACTCTAGAGTTCTCTTAGTTTCTACCACAGTTTCTACTTCTGGTTTTCTGTTACGAGCTTCTGCTAATTCTCCTTCCAATTCGTGGATACGGTTTCTAGCATCTCTCAATTCTCTGTCTTTTTCGCTCAATTCTCCACGAAGTGCTCCAGAGTTATCCTCTACTACAGGTGCAGATGCCTGAGCTGCAGTGATGTGGTGAGCTCCGTTGCTTCCTTTAAATCTGTAAACAATTCCTAAACTTGCTTGTGTAATAGAGTTGTTGTTGTTAAGGCTATGTTCTTGCTGATCTGCAGGTGTCAAACCGTATAGGATTGATGGACTAAGTTTAACAGCCCAAGCTTTAGAAGAACCTAAGTTAAGCAAGAAGTTAGCACCAGCTTTAACAGTCATTTCATTATTATCGTTTCTACCTGGAACATAAGAATGGAACCATCCTGGTCCAGCAAAAACTTCTACTTCAAATGTACGAGGCGCTCCTTTGTATCCTGCAAAGATGTTGCTAAGATTAAAGT
>CAUQOP010000165.1:0-3191 GCA_963519505.1 uncultured Flavobacteriaceae bacterium
AAGCAGAATAATATTTTCAAAATCCAAAAGACGAGTCTCTAAAAGCCCCATAAACTGTAGTCCCTCAAGCGGTTCACCCTGAAAATCCAAATTTTCAGAATTGACAAGCTGATTCATCAAAACCTCCAGCGCATCTATAGAAATCTCAAAATCATAATCTTTCATATGATTTTTTAGAATCTTAAATGTCGTTTCAAAAAGAGAAACATTTTCATATAAAATATCATCTATTTCTCTGAATTTCAGCTGATAACAAAAATCAGACAAATCCTCCAGCAGTTCAGCAGCCGTTCTCTTCTCAAAAAGCTGAAAATAAGAAAGCTCACCCAAATGCTCCTGCATCATTTTTTTCGAAATATAAACGATGTTTTCGTCTTCTATTTTTGCCGTAAATTGGTCTATGATTTTTCGGTCTTCTTCATTCTTTGGAAATTCTTCCAAAACCGAAAAAACATCCATATAATAGTAGGATTTATCATTTTTTTCAAGCTGTTTTTGTAGGTAAAAAAGCTTCTTGACCGCCCCGCTGAAACCAAGATTTTTGATAGGAAACCCCATCGTGATATTCAGATTATCCACAAAACTCACCGCATCCAGACTCGGCAGAAGCAGATTTTCATCTAACAAAACAACCGCCGTTTTAGAATAATTTTCTTTTGGAATTTCTTGTAATATTTCAGGCAGAATTTTGGTTTGGGCTACATTCCCTGCAACCTCATAGACCTTGATATTTTTCTCTTCACAGAAACTATTTTCTATCCACTGGAATTTTCGGTTTTCATTAAATTCCTTCCAGTGCATATGTTTTCTTAGAATCTTTCCAGCCTCCTGTTTTAGGTCTTTTATGTAATATTCATCCGCTTGGAAAAAGCATTCAGCTTTCCCTTTTTGGAGCAGTTCTCTAATCAGTTTTTCCTCCAAAGGCGTAAGTGCATTGAAACCACAAAAAACAAATTTTGTTTCCGTTTCCTCCGCGAAATCACTTATTTTCTCTCTCACCATTTCGTGAATCATCCCATCAGTCGCCCAACCCTTTGTTTGGAGATTTTCCTTTAATTTAGGTAAAAAAACATTCATCTTTTTCCAAAAATTAAGGTTTCGTTTCCTCGCATTATCTCCATCGCCCAGCGTTTCGCCCCAGTTTTTAATTCGCTCATCAGCAAGCATATATTCCAAAACAGCTTTGTCCTCTTCGCTAAATTTGAGCATATCATCCCAGTCTTTCAGCAAAGTAGGAAACCATTTTAGGAAGTTTTCCAAAGTTTCTTCGGGATAAATTTTCTTATAAATATCATACCCAAAAAGCCACAGAGATATTCCCTGAATATGCTGTTTTCCAGATATTTTCTTAATCAATTCATCCACAGTAAAAAACTCAGGCAAAAAACCTTCGTATTTCTGCTCTTTTAGGATTTGTTTCAAAAAAACTACGGGTCTTTTCCCTGGTAAAACGACTACAGTCTGGGATAAATCCGAAATTTTTGATAATAATTCCGAAATAATTTTTGAGAGAAATTTCATATTCAATTATTTACACAAAAACAATAATTAAACGCTATAATAAATTAACAATCAATCATCTACGAATTAAAGTTCCCTTTTGATAAATACACCACTTTTTTGGTATCAAAAAATTCTTCTTCAAAATAATTTTTAAGCTGAAAAATCTCACAGCGAAGCCCTGCCAGTTCCTCCGCCAAATCTCCTCCTTTGAGGTAAAGCACGCCATTATGCTTTTCATTGAACTGCTCTTTTTCAAATTTTCCTTTCAGCCATCGCAAAAACTCAGGCATCTGGGTAACAGCCCTGCTCACCACAAAATGAAACTTTTCTTTCAGTTTTTCAGCTCTTCCATGCACTACGGTCACATTTTTCAGCCCAAGTCCCTCAGAAACAGCTTCTACCACTTTTATTTTCTTTCCGATGGAATCTATCAGCGTAAAACTCACCTCTGGGAAAAGGATAGCCAGCGGAATCCCAGGAAATCCGCCTCCTGTGCCGACATCCAGCACCTTTGTGCCATCCGCAAAAGGCATTACTTTGGCAATTCCGAGCGAATGCAGAATGTGCTTTTCATAAAGCCCATCCATATCTTTTCGGGAAATGACATTTATTTTCTCGTTCCATTCGGTGTATAGCTGTTCCAGTTTTTCAAACTGTTGTTTTTGTTCATCAGTGATTTCTGGAAAATATTTTAAAATAAGTGCTACAGACATTTTTTAGAATTGATTTTTACAAAAATACATAAAAAACTTCGACAAAGCGATGCCTTGCCGAAGTTAATTTTATTTAGATAAAATTTATTTTAATCCATCTTCAATAGTAGTAACAAAATTAATTTGGCTTCCTTTGTTACTCTCAAAGATAAAATCATTTAGACTTTTACTTTCATATTTCTCAAAATCACCAATAATAGCTAAAGGCATAGAATATTGAGAAAACTTTTGAAGGATATTTCCAGCGATTTTATTCTTTAACTCGAAAAAATCTGAAATCATATTTTCTTCATGAATGATGAGTTTGTCAAACCCTTGATAAGACATGTTGCCTATCAAATCTATAGCATCCTCAACAGTCTGTAAGACAATATCATCCGATATGATTTCGGCAATTTTTCTGTCATCAATCGTATGGATTTTAATTCCCATTTTTATTTATTTAATAATTCTTTTATTCTTCTCATAGCCTCTACCAACTGCTCTTCTGAAGCTGCGTAAGAGAAACGGATACAATTTTTATCTCCGAAAGAAACACCACCCACTGTGGCTACATGTGCTTTTTCTAAAAGATACATCGCAAAGTCATCAGAATCATTGATTTTCACACCATCCAAAGTCTGACCTATGTAGTGAGAAATATCTGGGAACATATAAAAAGCTCCTTTTGGTTTGTTGATTTTGAAACCTTTTATTTCTTTTAAAAGATTGAAAACCAGTTCTCTTCTCTTTTCAAAACTATCAATCATGTATTTGTATTCAGAAGGATTGGTTTCTAATGCTGTGATAGAAGCTCTCTGCGCAATGGTATTCGCTCCAGAAGTCATCTGTCCCTGCACCTTGTCACAAGCGGCAGCCAGCCAAGTAGGACACGCAGAGTAACCTATCCTCCATCCTGTCATCGCGAAAGCCTTTGACATTCCGTTGATTACAGCAGTCTGTTCATACACTTGCGGAAACTCTGCAATAGATGTA
>CAUQOP010000166.1:0-3190 GCA_963519505.1 uncultured Flavobacteriaceae bacterium
ACCCTGACTACATCAATTCTCCTGATAGATTTAAATACTTTACAGAACATTTCATGTGGGTTCCTTTGGCGGCGCATATTGCTATCGGTTTAGGAACGATGAGTGGCGGCTGGAAAATCGTAAAAACGATGGGTACTAAAATCACGAAAGTAACTTCATTAGAAGGTGTAAGCGCAGAATCTGCCGGTGCTGTGACTCTTTTCATCACTGACCACCTAGGAGTTCCTGTTTCTACTACCCACACCATCACAGGTTCTATCATAGGTGTTGGTCTTACTAAAAGGATTTCTGCCGTAAGATGGGGTATTACTGTAAGTCTTCTATGGGCTTGGGTTCTGACAATTCCTATCAGTGCGATAGTAGCTGGAATTACCTACATCATCGTAAATATGTTCTAAAATTTTCCCAAAAGATATAAGAATTAAACCACCATATTTATCAGAAAAAATGGTGGTTTTTTGGCTTATTTTCATTTTAAAAATTTAAATTTGCTGAAAACAATTTCATCATGCATTTTGCTGAAAAATACATCAATTTAATTTCTGAAAGTATAGAAAAATACAAATTCGAAGAAACTCCCTTTGAGCTGTATCAACCCATCAATTACATCATAGCAAATGGAGGAAAACGCCTCCGCCCTATGCTTACACTGATGGCAGCGGATGCATTTGGAGGAGATATAAACACCGCAATAAAACCAGCTCTAGCAATAGAGCTTTTTCATAATTACACACTCATTCATGATGATATAATGGATGATGCACCTCTGAGAAGAGGAAAACCTACTATTCATGCTATACACGGCATCAATACAGGCATACTCTCTGGCGATGCCCTGCTTATCAAATCTTATCAGTTTTTCGAGGATTTAGAACCTGTTTTGTTCAAAAAATGTATTCACCTATTTTCTGACACGGGAGCGAAGATATGTGAAGGACAGCAAATGGACATGAATTTTGAAAAAAGAGACGATGTAAGTTTTGATGAGTATATCCAGATGATTACTTATAAAACTGGCGTACTGAGTGCCGCTGCACTAAAAATAGGCGCTTTCATTGCTGAATGCCCAGAGCAGGATGCGGAGGCTCTCTATCAGTTTGGGATTCACCTAGGAATAGCATTTCAGATGATGGATGATTATCTGGATGTATTTGGAAATCAAGGAGATTTTGGAAAAAAACAAGCAGGTGATATTTGTGAAAATAAAAAGACCGTTTTATATCTCACTGCACTAGAAAAAGCGGATGAAAAACAAAAAAAGGAACTCCAAAACTGGTATTCCCAAAAAGATGAAAGCCAAGAAAAAATAGATACTGTTTCTAAAATTTTCCTCGATACAAAGGCGGATGAAATCACATTAAAACTCGTGCAGGAACACCATGATAAAGCTCAAAAATACCTAAACCAAACTAGGCTAAACACAGAGAAAAAAGAGGCTTTCTTGGCTCTGGCGGATTATTTATTAAAAAGAAATATTTAAATCTTGTCTATGAAATTTCGTACCGAGGTAGAAATTCCGATTTCTGAAAAAAAAATTCAAATTTCGGATTCTTTGTTTTCGATAGGATCTTGTTTTGCAACAGAAATCTCTGTAAAACTAGCTGACAGCCAGCTCCAAACGCTGAACAACCCTTTTGGGACTCTTTTCAACCCTTGGACTGTGAAAAACAGCATTCAGGAAATTTTTGAAAACAAAATTTACACAGAAGAAGATTTAGATTTTCATCAAGGTGAATACTTGAGTTTTAATCATCACACCTCATTTAATTCTGAAAACCAGAAAGATACCCTCAGAAAAATCAATGAAAAAATAAACCTTGCGCACGAATTTCTAAAACGGAGCAACTGGGTAATCATCACCTATGGAACGGCTTTCGTTTATGAACACTTGTCCAAAAATATTTTTGTAGCAAACTGCCACAAAATTCCACAAACAAACTTTAATAAACGCCTTTTGACGCACGAAGAATTGGTAAATTCAATAGCTGAAACCTGCCATATTCTAAAAAAAATCTGCCCAAAAGAGGCGCAGTTTCTTTTTACATTAAGTCCTGTACGCCATACCAAAGATGGTTTTAGTGAAAATAATCTAAGTAAAGCCAAACTGCTCTGTGCAATTCATGAGGTTGTGGAACAGCACGAAAACTGCCATTATATCCCTGTTTATGAAATCGTTATGGATGACCTGCGCGATTACAGATTCTACAAGGAAGACCTCATCCATCCGAGTGAGCAGGCCGTTCAATACATTTGGGAAAAATTTAAAAAGGCTTATTTTTCTGATGAAGCCGATAGATTTTCCAATGAAAACCTTAAAATAAAACAAGCTCTAGAGCATCGTCCAAAGGACAAAAACAGCGCTAAATACCAAGCTTTCTTAAAACAAATACAAGAGAAAATCATGCAGCAACAGGGAAAAGTGGAACATAAGATTTTTAGGGATAATTTGGATAATTTTCTTTAAATTTGCCCTGCGAAATGCAATCATATTTTTTCATTTTAAAAATCATGAAATTCTGTAATTATTGCACCGCAAAAATAGATATATGAACAGCAAAAATACCTCTTTACTAAAATATTTTTCTTATTTCAGAAACATTGCGGGATGGCACATGTATGGCTATATTTTGGTAAACTTATTGGTGGGTTTATTGGATGGTTTGGGACTTGCTATGTTCATCCCATTACTGGGAATTGCATCTGGAATAAACACTAATACAGGAGACGAAAACTCAGATGTTATAAATTTCATTGTCAATTTATTTGATTTCGTTGGTGTAAATGTAAATCTTGTAAATGCCTTGTTATTTATGGTTATCGTTTTCTCGATAAAAGGAGTTTTCTACTATCTGAGAAGTGTCTATTTTATAAAAATAAGAGTAAAATCTGTAAGTTTACTGAGGCTCAACTTGATAGAAAACCTTAATGAGCTTTCTTATTCTGGATTTACAAAATTAGAAGCTGGGCGCATCCAAAACACAATGGTTGGCGAATTGGGAAAAGTAATCGGAGCACTGATGAGTTTCTTCGTTTATTTACAGCATATTATCATGCTCGCCACTTATATTTTTCTTGCTTTTATTGCTAATTGGCAGTTTGCTATTTTGGTGGCGATTGGAGGTTCGTTGTCTAATTTATTTTATAAATACATCAACAGCTACACCAAGGAAAAAGCCACACTGCTTTCTAG
>CAUQOP010000167.1:0-3167 GCA_963519505.1 uncultured Flavobacteriaceae bacterium
AGTTTATTCCGACCAAATTTGATGAAAAATTTGCTTATTTTGTAAATAATTAACCTTAAAAAGATTTATATATGGACATAAAGAAAGAATTTAGAGATTTTTCTGTAAAACATTTAGGAAATAATGGGCTGGTAACGGACCAATATATGGGAATGTTCAATCCTACCAACCTTACACCATACATCACCGAAGAAAGAAGGCTGAATGTAGCGCAGATGGATGTTTTCTCAAGATTGATGATGGATAGAATCATCTTTTTGGGAACAGGAATCGATGACCAAGTGGCGAATATCGTGACGGCACAGCTGTTGTTTTTGGAAAGTGCTGACCCAAGCAAGGATATTCAGATTTATATCAATTCGCCTGGTGGAAGTGTTTATGCGGGATTGGGAATTTATGACACGATGCAGATTATTAAGCCTGATGTAGCTACGATCTGTACAGGTATGGCGGCTTCTATGGGAGCGGTGCTTTTGGTTGCAGGTGAAAAAGGAAAGCGTTCTGCATTGAAGCATTCCAGAGTGATGATTCACCAGCCGAGCGGCGGTGCACAGGGAGTTGCGAGCGATATGGAAATCAATTTGAGAGAAATGCTTAAATTGAAAAAAGAACTTTATGACATTATTTCTGAGCATTCTGGACAGTCTTACGAATGGGTGGAAAAAGCCTCAGACAGAGACTATTGGATGACTTCCACTGAAGCGAAAGAAATGGGAATGGTAGATGAAGTTTTGGAGAAAAAGAAATAAAAAAAATTATAAAATTAAAAGGTCAGAACGAAAATTCTGACCTTTTTTATTTAATCTAAATCTAAATCTCGTTCTTTTAATAATCTTTTGTGAATGATTTGAGCCATCGCAACACTCATTTCATAGAGTAGCAATAGCGGAATAGCCGCGATAAACATACTGACCACATCGGCAGGTGTGATGATAGCCGCGATAATCATAATGATGACAATGGCGTGTCTTCGGTAAGTTTTCATCAGCTGAGGAGTAAGAATTCCTAATGAAGTCAAAACATAAACAATCATCGGAAACAGGAAGATAATCGCCATTCCAAAAACCACTTGCAGGAATATAGAAAGATAATCAGATAGGTCATAGCTCAACCTGATTTCATCCGAAATTCTAAAGAAATACCCAAAATTGATAGCAAATGGCAAAATGATGAAATACCCGCACAGCGCTCCAAAGAAAAACAAAATCCAAGTTCCATGGATGATGATAAGGGAATATTTTCTCTCATTCGGCAGCAGAGCAGGGCTGATAAATCTCCACAGCTCCCAAATAATATAAGGAAACGCCAAAAGAATCCCTCCGAAAATAGAAATAGACATCATTACATTAAACTGCTCGTACAGTTTTCGCACTTGTATAGGAAATGTCTCAGGAAGCGAAATGCTTTCTTCGCCCAAATATTCTTGGGTAAAATAATTGATGTATCTAAAAGTAGGAAAATCAGGTTTGGTAGGGTAGAAGAGGATATTATCCACTACCCAATTGGTATTGATTCCTATGAAAACCGCGGCGATGATTATGGCTATTACAGACCTTATAAGGTGTCCGCGCAGTTCTCCCAAATGGTCTAGGAAAGACATTTCTTTTTGGTCGCTCATTCTATTTTTTAGTTTATGCCCTCATCCAAAAGGCGGTGTAGGTCTATAATTCCGAAGTATTTCCCGTGGTCTGTCACGACCAGCTGTCCTATATTGTTCTGTTTCAGTATCTGCATGGCTTCCTTTGCGAGGGCGCTTTTCTCTATGGTTTTAGGGTTTTTACTCATGATGTCTCTTGCGAAAATCCCTGAAATAGAGCCTCTTTCGGAGAGCATTCTTCGCAGGTCGCCATCGGTGATTACACCTTTTATTTCTTCGTTTTCGGTGATTACGGTGATGCCGTGTTTAGAGCTGCTGATGGAGATAATGACTTCTTTTATAGTGGCATTGATGTCCACTTTTGGTTTGTTTTGAGAGAGAAACTGCTCTACTTTCGCGGTTTGTTTGCCCAAAGCTCCACCAGGGTGGAATTTAGCAAAATCTTCTTTTTTGAATTGGTTAAGTTCCATCAGACACACTGCCAGAGCATCGCCCAGAGCCAGCTGAACCGTAGTGGAAGTGGTAGGAGCCAGCTGATTAGGGCAGGCTTCTTTGGAAACATGCGTGTTTAAGGTGATTTCCGAAAACTCGGCAAGTTTGCTTTTCATATTTCCTGTCATCCCAATGAGCGCCGAAGAATATTTCTTTAGAAACGGCAGAAGATTTACGATTTCAGGCGAATTTCCTGAATTCGAGATGCACAGCACCACATCTTCTTTCTGAATAACTCCTAAATCTCCATGAATAGCCTCGGCAGCGTGTAGGAATTGAGACGGCGTCCCTGTGGAATTCAGCGTTGCTACTATTTTATTCCCGATGTGGGCGCTCTTCCCGATGCCTACTACAATCAGTTTTCCTTTGGCTTTATGAATGGTATTTATGGCCTTGTTGAAATTCTCATCTAAGCGGTTTTTAAGGGCTTCCAGCTCTTCTATTTCCGCAGAGATGGTATTTTTTGCTATTTGGATTAAATCTATTGAGTTCAATTTGGTAAAATTTTATTACTTTTACATTTCCGTTCAAAAATAATAATTTTTTTCTAAAAATAATCATAGGAATAAAACATATGATACAATAACTATGAGATATTTAATTGTTTTCTTATCATTCGCGTTTTTCCATTTAAATGCACAGCCCTTACCTACAATAATTATTGTTGATAGTATCTCTGTTTCAAAGAAACCTCTTTCTGTGAAAAAGATAAAGACAAATAATGTAGAAACTATTTATTTTTTGTCTTCATCTATGAAAAAAACGATACCTATGGCAATAACAAATAAGAGCAGAAATGTTTTTATTTATAAAAAAGATACTATGGATATTTACATAAATTTAGAAGAAAGAAAACAAATTTTTATTCAAAATCTACATTTTCAGAAAGGAAAATTTTCAATAAACTTTAAAAATTGTAGATTTGATAGTGATTATCATATAAAAAGTTTCCCGAGTGATTGTTTAATTTATAGAAAAGATGAAGAATAAAAACTTTATTAGCAAATATTTACCCAATGAAATAATAGGTGTAGTAAGCATGAAATGGTTATCAATTATTTTCTTATGCAGTTATAGT
>CAUQOP010000168.1:0-3162 GCA_963519505.1 uncultured Flavobacteriaceae bacterium
TTCCTTTAAAACTTGGAATCTTAATATGTTCAGCCTCATTGGTTTAGGTGCTGGCGCGGCTTTGGTTTTGAGCTGTATTACTTTATTTTTTCCAAATATTTTCCCTAATCATGCTCATCCGCCTATCTATTTTGAAAGCGTGTGTATGATTATCACTTTGGTTTTATTAGGGCAGTTATTAGAAGCTAAAGCCCATCAAAAAACAGGAAACGCCATCCGAAAACTCATGAACCTCTCCCCTTCTGAGGCTCATTTGTGGGAAAATGGCGAGGAAAAAACCGTTAAAATTGATGAAATAAAGACTGGTAACATCCTGAGAGTCAAACCTGGAGAAAAAATCCCCGTGGATGGAGTCATCATAGAGGGATATTCTACCATAGACGAAAGTATGATTACAGGCGAGCCTATTCCTGTGGAAAAAAGCATTGATAATCAAGTGATTTCAGGAACTATCAATGGAAATGGAACATTCCTGATGAAATCCCAGCGTGTAGGAAGCGAAACCCTTTTGGCTCAAATCATTAAAATGGTAAATGATGCCAGCAGAAGCAAAGCACCGATACAAAAACTAACCGACAAAGTCTCCAAAGTATTTGTCCCTGTGGTGGTTTTCATCTCCGTTCTTACCTTTGTTTTATGGTGGATCTTTGGCGCCGAACCAAAGTTTTTTAACGCCTTTGTGAATGCTCTGGCTGTGCTGGTTATCGCCTGTCCATGTGCTTTGGGACTTGCTACGCCTATGTCTGTGGTGGTAGGCATCGGTAAAGGTGCTCAAAATGGTATCTTGATTAAAAGTGCCGAAGCTCTGGAACAAATGGAAAAAACAAATGTCCTGATAACAGACAAAACAGGAACACTCACAGAGGGAAAACCATCGTTAGAATATGTTTTCCCAGCGAAGAATTATACAGAAAATCAAATCATCAATATTTCTGCATCATTAAATAAAAACAGCGAACATCCCTTATCCAAAGCTATTTTGTCTAAATCTGATGCCTCGCAGATAGAGGCTGTTTCAGACTTCCAAAACTTGGTTGGAAAAGGAATTGAAGGGATAATTGGTGGTAAAAAATATTTCTTGGGAAATGAAAAATACATCACAGAAAACGCTGTCCAAGTAGCGGATGAAATCAAAGAAAAAATCTCAAGTCTTAGCAATAAGGTCTTTACTATCTCGTATCTTATTGAAAATAATGTTGTTATAGGATTTTTATGTTTTACTGACAAACTAAAACCAACAGCGAACAAAGCGGTAGAATTTTTACAGAGTAAAAACATAGAAGTCATCATGCTTACCGGAGATCACGAGGCTACTGCCCATGCTGTAGCAAATGAATTAGGAATAAAAAATTATCAAGCTAACTGCCTTCCAGAAGATAAAATCAACAAAATCAAAGAATTACAAAAAAAAGGAAAAATAGTAGCAATGACCGGCGACGGTATCAATGATGCCCCTGCCCTTGCACAGGCTGATATAGGAATAGCGATGGGAACAGGGACAGATGTAGCCATAGACAGCGCAGAAATCTCTCTGCTGAAAGGCGATATCTATGGAATAGTAAAAGCCAAAATCCTTTCCGAAAAGATGATGAGAAACATCAAAGAAAATCTGTTCTTTGCGTTTATTTATAACACGCTGGGAATACCTGTGGCTGCTGGATTGCTCTATCCTATTTTTGGGATTTTGCTCTCTCCTATGCTTGCAGCAGCAGCGATGAGTTTCAGCTCTGTTTCTGTAATCATTAATTCATTAAGATTAAACAATATAAAATTAAATTAAATGAAAAATAAGTTGTTATTCATGGTTTTATGCTCTGCGGCAAGTATTTTTTCATCTATTTTGTTAGGTTTAATTTGGTATTTCATATCGGGAGTAAATTGGTTAGAAATGGATGAGAAATATAGTTTTTTCGGAATATTTTTTATTCTTCCCTCTACTATTGCTGGTTTTCTTTCGTCAATATTTATAAAAAATAATGATTCAGTAATTGTATTATTTGGAAAAACTTATATTATACTTTTTTTAACTATGATAATAAATTGTTTTCTCCATCAGGACTATGAAGGATGGTCAATAACATTTATAATTTTATTTCTAATTGCAATGATTTTACCACTATTTGCATTTATAAATTTGTATAAAAAATTAAAAACTCCCTAAAATTGGGAGTTTTTAATTTATTTCAACTTGTTATAAGGGAAATTTATCAGCAAAATTAAATGGAAAAATATAGCCGTGAATCCCCACACAGGCTGATTTTGGAAACATAATCTGTCTATGTAAATAAGAACTCCATTTCCTACGATGAATAGTAAGATGTAAAGTATTTTGTGTTTCATTATTGTAGTATTACAGGTGTTTTACCATCGGTTATGATTACTTTATTATTGGTATTTCTTATGGCTTCTATCCATTTTTCTTGTAAAATCTTGTTGTCAAGTCCTTCGGCTCTTACGCGGTTGGCTTCGGCATCGATTTTGGCTTTTTCAAGGTTCATTTTAGAAACTTGGAGTTCATTTTTTACTTGTTCTGCTTGTTGTATTGCATTGTTTCTCAGTTCGATAGCTTTTGCCATAGAAGCAGGAGGTTTAAGCCCAGAAGTCAAATTGTTCAACTGAAAAAATTTATTTTCAAAATCTTTTTTAAGCCTAGTTTCTACTTGTCTTTCAAATGTATTGAGGTTATTCATCAGGCTGTCTGTGGTATAATTTCTGGCCTCTTCTCGGTAAGCATTGGTCACCAGCTTATTTAGGATAGAGTTTTCTACATTGTCCATCATTACCTCTGGCTGGTTTATGCCTAAATGCTTGTAATTGAATACAATATCCACACCTCTCCCTCTAATAGGCTGATACTGATAGGAAGGGTCTACTGTGAAAACGCCTGCATCCTTCGCAGAAACCTGCACCGCTTGTGGGTCTCCACTGGTCTCAAACATTGGCACTTGGTAGAGTTCTACCCCAGGGAAGAATGTCCATTGTCGCCCAGAAACGGTTGAAAAATCTTCTTTTCCGTTTCTACCATAATTTTCCATCAGAACACCTTCATAGTTGGGTTCTACGCGGGAGCAGCCATTCATCATCAAAAATACAGCTGCCACAGCTGAACACCCTACGATAACGCCTATAAATGCATTTTTTTTGTTTTGCATAGTCTAAATA
>CAUQOP010000169.1:0-3153 GCA_963519505.1 uncultured Flavobacteriaceae bacterium
TTGTCTATCTTCTACTCTTCATATTTAGCTTTCATCACATCATTTTTTTTATGCTAATCCTAATATTCTTTTGATATTTCTTTATAATCCTTATTGATTTTTAGAATTTTATCCCTTAATACAGAAAAATTTTTATCTAAATCTACTGACATCTCCAGAAGTTTGTTCTAACCTTAATACGCAAAATTACAATTTTTTTTGGATTTTTACTAAATTTTAAATAAAAAACCATAAACTTTCGTCTATGGCTCTCTTTTTATTCAAATTTTAGGACAAACATCAGTGCATTTGTCTTTAAGGAAGACATCGTTCCTGCCCAATAGTTAGGCGTCGTAGAATTGTCCTGCACCAGTTCATTATTTATCAAGAATGTTCCTCGTATCGCGGGAGTAAGTTTAAACTTAGAAAAATAAAACTGTATTCCTATCTCCGCTGACCATGCAAAATTATTCGTTCTGGTTCTAAAAGTCCCTTGTAAATTATCATTTACATTTTTTTCATTAGACTGTAAATTCACCAGCCAATTCACCCCTGCAGCTGCGTAAGGACGAGAGTTAAACCATCTATTTCCATGGAGTTCCAGCATCACAGGAACATCTACATAAGTGGATTTCACCTTTCTCAAAGTATATAAATCTCTATCCGCAGGATTTACTGCTAAAACTGTAGCATTTTTAAAAGTAAGCTCCCGCTCCACGAACTGAATTCCTGGTTCCAGCCTGATATCCAGATAATCATTGATTTTCATTCTTCCTATAAGTCCAGCCCCAAATCCCACAGAATTTCTCACTATCACAGGGCTGTTTTGCTCAGAAAATCCATCCGCTAGTTTTACTTTGTAATCAAAACTATTGGCATTCAGATAAAAACCATAGCTGTATTTATCCACATCTATCCACTCCAGCCTGTCTGGTCTGTCCCTTATATTAAACAGCGACTGCGCATCTGACATTGAAAAAAATCCAAACAATGATAATATTCCAAACAATTTTTTCATCTTATTTTTTTGCTTTATAAATTGTTACAATTCCTAAACTTAATTTTTTGTATTCCACTTTTGAAAACCCCAAATCTAGTAAAATATTTTTCATTCTCTCCCCACAGGGAAAATTCTGCACAGAGTCTGGCAGATAGGCATACGCCTCCTTTTCACCAGAAATCATCTTTGCTAAAAATGGAAGCACTTTCCTAAAATAAAAATTATACAAAGGCGACAAAACTCCCTCCATTCTTGAAAATTCTAAAATATAGACATTTCCATTTTCCTTGACCACTCGCCTCAGCTCACTTAGACCTTTTTCTAAGTTTTCAAAATTCCTTACTCCAAATGCAACGCTCACAGCATCGAATTTATTACTTTCAAAAGGTAAATTTTCTGCATTTGCTTTCTGAATGGTTATGTCAGCTCCCAGCTCTTTGATTTTTTTATCAGCCAAATTGAGCATTTCTTGGGACAAATCCACAGCAGTTATTTTCACTCGGAAGTTTTTCCAAAGCGCTATCGCCAGCTCACCTGTCCCTGTGGCAACATCCAAAATCTGTTTTGGGTCATCGCTCTGCATCCATTTCACTAAGTTTTTTCGCCACAAAAGGTCTATCCGAAGCGAAAACAAGCGATTAAAGAAATCATATTTCGGAGCTATTCTATCGAACATATTTTCCACTCTCAAAGTTTTATTTGAGGCAGAATCATCTACTTTCGTATTTAAGTTCGATTGATTTTCAAGCATTTAATATACCTTTCAAAATATATTCAGTGGCAAAGATATCACAAAAAAAAATCAAATCATCATGAAAAGAAGCCTTTTCCGATTATTTCCCTGTTCTGTTTAGCAAGTCATCTATATTGGCGTCTCTTATATCATTATCAAATTTCTTCCCTGTTTGGAACTGGTAAGAGAATTTTATAGAAATTCCGCGAGAATTATTTTTAGTGTAATTATAAGTATAAATCCTGTTGATATCCGAATATCCTTTCGTTCTGTTGGTGTTAAAAACATCGGAAATATTCAGTGTTAAATTCGCTTTATTTTCAAACAATGGAACTCTCAGATTCAGGTCTGTATAAAGATTGGAATAATTATAATTAAACTGCTGTCTGCTGGGCGTGGAGTAATTCACAGAAACATCTAATTTCACTTTTTTGAACAAATCAAAACTATGAATACTCTCCAAAGCCGCATAATAAGAGTGGGTCAAAAGGTTATACTGCCCTGCTTTGAAACTGCTGTGAGAAAGGTTTATTTTATTGGTTGTATTCCAGAAATCAGCAATTTTTACAGGAATATTAATATTAAAAAGAAAAGTATTCTGATATCCTGCATTTTCAAGTTTTGAAAATAAAACCCCGCCGTTCAAGAGATTAGAAACATTGATAATGTTGTTTTCTGAATAAAGATAGCGAAACACAAAAGAATATTTTTTCATCAAAACATATCCTGCCTGTGAGATAAAATAATCCACTGGCTTCAGATGCTGATTTCCAGAACTCCACACATCGGTCTGCTCCACCATGATGGTAGGGTCATAGCTGAAAAAAGAAGGTCTGGTAAATCGTTTGGAAGCGTGAAGATAAAAAGTGTGGTTTTTATTGTGAGTATATGTAACCGTTGCCGAAGGCAGAAACTTATTATAATTCACCCTGCCGTCTAATCCTTTATTCGTTTGAAAATCAGCATCAGTATATTCATTTCTCAATCCCAAATTATACTTTAATTTTCCTTTGGACAAAGAATAATTAAGATAAGCGGAATATATATTTTCATTGAAATAAAAATTCTGTGAGCGGCTGTCTATAAAAGTATCAAAACTATAATAATCAGCCGTATTTCTATTGTCACTGTTGGAAAATTTTACTCCAAATGAGAGCTTGTTCTGCTCGTTGATTTTTTTAGTGTAATCTGCTGAAGCTGTAAAGATTTTATAATCTAATCTGCCGTTTTGGGTATAATTTTCTAAATTTAAAAATAAGCCATTTGCATAAAAATCATTATAACTCCTGAACGGATTATAAAACTTCTCCAAAGCATAGTCGGCATTGATAGTCAGCTCATCATCTTTGTCTGATGAAAAGTCATACTGCAAGGAAAAAGTATGCGTTTTATCCTTGGTTTCAGAAAAATTATTAACAAAAGAAGTTCCTGAACTGGATAA
>CAUQOP010000170.1:0-3131 GCA_963519505.1 uncultured Flavobacteriaceae bacterium
CGTAGAGCCTATTTATAATGTTTATTTTCAAAAAATAAAAAAGACCTTACAAATCTGTAAGGTCTTTTGTTTAGACAAGGTCTAATATCCGAAAATTTCTTCGAGGCTTACCTCTACGAATTCTCCCATTTTGCTGATAGCTGCCATGTCAAGGTTTTCTTTCTTCCCTATGATAGCCGTATTGTAGCTTATTGGCTTTATCTTTTGGTTGTAGAAATTGGTCAGCTTCGCCAAATCCAGATTTTGGATTTCAGCATAGACATCTTTACGAATATCGTGGTTAAAGCCTAATTTCTGCGTTGCCAGATAGTTGAAATAGATATTCTGTTTAGTCAGTCTCTGTGATGCTATCTGCTTGAGCGAAGAGTTTTTAGCATTGTCAAACTGCGCTGGTATCTGCGGAAGATTTGCCATCAGTCCGTTCATCGCTTCTACGGCTTGTCCCAGCTTGTTCGCCTGTGTTCCTATGTAGTTTATCACATAGTCGTGCTTTCCTTTTTCGCCAGAGCGAGAATAGTTCACATACGCAGAATACGCTAAAGAACGAGCCTCGCGGATTTCCTGAAATACAATAGATGAAAGCCCAGAACCGAAATACTCATTGAAAACGCTGGATTTCCCAAAGTCTTTCAGGTCTACGGTTTCGCCTCTTCCCACTTTGCTCATTTCCACCTGCACCATATCATAGTTTGTGAAATATACTTTCCCGTCTGTGCTAGGCTCAGCATAGATTTTAGCCGCAGGAAGGTCGTATTTCGCATTAGATTTTTTGATAATCGGGCTTAGGTTTTTCTTGAATTTCTCCAAATCTTTTCCGTAGAAAAATACTTCGTATGGCGCATTTACTATGTTTTTCGCTATAGATACGAAATCCTCTGCTTTCGCCGAAAGAAGGCGTTCCTTGCTCACCACATCTCTGAATCTGGAGTTCTTGCCGTATCTCGCATAGCTGGTAAGTGCCGCCATGATGTTTCTCTTGTCTTTTTTCGCTACTTCACGAGATTCTAAAATGGTATTTACTACCGTTTTATAGATGTTTTCATCCGCTTTCACATTTCTAAGCCAATGGTCAAACAGCTCTGCACCTTTCGCTAAATTCTCCTCCAAACCAGACAAAGTAATATTGATACGATCTTTGTCCACACGAATACTGTGATTGATACCAAGTTTAAAGAACTCTTTTTTCAGCTCCTCTGGGCTGTATTTGTCCGTTCCTAAATAATCGAACAAAGTAAACGCCACGGAAAGTTCCTTATTATTATCCGTTCCGAATGGGAAAATATAGTTCATCTGAGCCAGATTATTCTTCTTGTTTTGAATAAAACTCAGCTTCACGCCATTGATGTTGTCTGTTTTTATTTCTTTTTGATAATCTACGAAAACAGGCTTTATTTCCTCTACTTTCTCATTTAGTATAGATTTTAGGAACGGAGACTGAGCCTCTCTGTTTAGCTCTATCGGTGTGATTCCTGGGTTTTCCACACGGACAAGCTTGTCATTATCACCTTTTTCTTTGTAAACAATCACATAATTATCCTTAAAGAAATCATTCGCAAATTTCACAACATCCGCTTTTGTGATTTTTTCATACTCCTGAATATCTTCCAGCTCCTGCTCCCAGCTTCTCTCGTAGATGTAAGCATCGTATAACGATGAAGCTAACCCATCAGCTGTTTCCCAGCTTTTTAGACGGTCTTTTTTCATATTCTTGATGATGGCATTCAGCATCCAATCTGGGAATTCTCCTTTTTTAACCAAATTTACCTGTTCCAAAAGAAGGTTTTTCGCCTCATCTAGGGACTGATTTTCCTTTGGTATAGCAGAAATAGCCAAATATCCATACTGCTTAAGAGAAACTCCATGTGCTACTGAGTGAAGTACTTTTTGTTTTTGGTTTAGATTTAAATCCAAAAGCCCTGCATCATTGTTTTTTGTGCTGAGAATCTGCGCTACCAGCTCAGTCATTCTCGCTTCTTTTGTTCCGTAGCTGTCAGTTCTCCATGCCATTTGTAATCGTGGAGCAGAAGGGCTTTTTACCACTCTTTTCACGATTTTGTCCATTGGTTTTTCTACGATTTGTGATTTTTTTGGTAATGCTTTAGGCTTAAAGTTCCCGAAATATTTCTGAGCCAAAAGAATAGTCTTATCAAAATCCAAATTTCCCACCAGTACCAGCGCATAGTTGTTCGGCACATAGTATTCATTGAAATACTTGTGAATAGCCACCATAGAAGGGTTTTTCAAATGCTCTGACTTCCCGATAGTGGTCTGCTGTCCGTTCGGATGCGTAGGGAATAGAGCGTCCATCAGCTCGTAGTTCACTAGTCGCCAGTCATTGTCCTGTCCTCGGTTAAATTCCTCATAAACCGCTTCTAGCTCGGTGTGAAAAAGTCTTAGAACCAGTTCAGAGAATCGCTCTTGCTCTACTTTGAACCATTTTTCCAGCTCGTTGCTTGGGATATTATTTTTGTAAACCGTTTCATCCAGCCAAGTGTGGGCATTAGTCCCAGTAGCTCCAAGGGAAGAAATCGCCTTGTCGTATTCATTGGCAATGGCATATTTAGATGCTTCTTTAGAGATGGCATCTATCTTTTTGTAGATTTCTTTTTTCTTTTCAGCGTTTTTTTCTGCCTTGTGCTGTTCGTACAGGTCAGAAATTTGTTTTATGTATTTTTTCTCTTTTGCCCAGTCCTGCGTTCCTATTTTAGAAGTTCCTTTGAACATCATATGTTCCAGATAGTGAGCCAGTCCCGTGTTGTCAGCAGGGTCGTTATTACTTCCCGTTCTTACAGGGATATAGGTCTGGATTCTTGGCGCATCAGAATTTTTTGCTAAATAAACTTTTAGTCCGTTTTTCAGAGTGTAGACTCTCACGCCGTTTTCATCATTAGAAACCGTAACATACGAG
Source organism: uncultured Flavobacteriaceae bacterium (assembly GCA_963519505.1). Classification (GTDB taxonomy): domain Bacteria; phylum Bacteroidota; class Bacteroidia; order Flavobacteriales; family Weeksellaceae; genus JABCPE02. Next base: position 2,909 of record CAUQOP010000170.1, read on the forward strand.
AAACCATTTCTGTCCGTATGTTTTATCTCCTCATAGTTTTGCGCTTGAATAGTATTCATCATCAATGCTAATGCTAATGTGGTTAAAACTTTTTTCATAAAATTAAATTTAAATGGAAACAAAGGTAACCAAAAAATATTAAATCCATAAACAAAGCCTGCGCCTTATTTTATATTTTATAAAAAAAGAAAGTTTCGTATATTAGTCGCTTAAAATATTAAAG
>CAUQOP010000171.1:0-3127 GCA_963519505.1 uncultured Flavobacteriaceae bacterium
AACGGCGGAGAGCATTACCTTATTTTCACGCAGTCCAAGAAAGGAAAAGTAATTTTACAAACTTTGTAAAAATCTGCCTTATTTTTTGCCAAATCATCTAAATTGTTTAACTTTGGTATTCATTTATAAATTTAACCAATGAGTACTACTTTATCTTACATTCAAGAAAATAAGCAACGATTTTTAGACGAGTTAATCGATTTATTAAAAATAGCTTCTATCAGTGCTGACCCAGCCTACAACCAAGATGTGCTGCAGTGTGCTGATGCCGTAGCAAAACACCTGAAAAACGCTGGTGCAGACAATGTAGAAATCTGCGAAACAAAGGGCTATCCTGTTGTTTTCGGAGAGAAAATTTTAGATAAAAACCTGCCGACTGTTTTGGTTTATGGGCATTACGATGTGCAGCCAGCTGACCCTATTGAACTTTGGGAAAGCGGTCCTTTCGAGCCTGTGGTGAAAAAAACAGAAATCCACCCAGAAGGCGCTGTTTTCGCGAGAGGAGCTGCTGATGACAAAGGGCAGTTTTTTATGCATTTAAAGGCTTTTGAAGCCATGATGAAAACCAACTCATTGCCTTGTAATGTGAAATTCATCATCGAAGGAGAGGAAGAAGTAGGTTCAGCGAGTTTGGCTGATTTCTTGGAATCCAATAAGGAAAAACTAGCTTGTGATGTTATTCTAGTTTCAGACACGAGTCTTTATTCTATGGATCAACCGACGGTTACGACTGGGCTTCGCGGCTTAAGCTATGTAGAAGTGGAAATCGAAGGTCCAAACAGAGACTTGCACTCAGGACTTTACGGAGGAGCTGTTCCTAATCCTATCAATGTTTTATCAAAAATGATTGGCAGCTTGATTGATGAAAACGGAGTAATCACCGTGGAAGGATTCTACGACAATGTAAATATAGTTTCGCCAGAGGAAAGAACCGAAATGAACAAGCTGAAAGACGACCCAGAAGCTTTCAAAAAAGAAATCGGTCTGAAAGGTGTAGAAGGCGAAAAAGGCTATACGACACTAGAAAGAACCTCTATCCGCCCTACTCTGGATGTGAACGGAATATGGGGAGGCTACATAGGAGAAGGAGCTAAAACGGTAATTCCTTCTAAAGCTTTTGCAAAAATCTCTATGAGATTGGTTCCGAACCAAACTCCAGAGGAAATCACTGAAAAATTCACTAAACATTTTGAAAAAATCGCTCCAGACAGCGTGAAAGTAACCGTTACGCCACACCACGGAGGTATGCCTTATGTTCTAGAAAGCAACACTAAAGAGTTCTTGGCAGCAAAAAAAGCTATGGAACAGGCTTTCGGAAGAGAAGTTCTTCCATTCCGCAGTGGTGGAAGTATCCCTATCACAGCGCTTTTCGAGCAGATTCTAGGAGTAAAATCGGTTCTAATGGGATTCGGACTAAGCACTGACGCCATCCACTCTCCTAACGAGCATTTTGGGCTTTATAATTTCTACAAAGGAATAGAAAGCATTCCGCTTTTCTTTGAATATTATACAAAGGGATAAATTTTCCATATTAAAAAAGTAAAGGCCTTTAAGTTTTTTAAAGGCTTTTATTTTTATTTTTTTATTTTTGAACCTCTAAAAAAATAAAATATGTGGTTTTTTAAAAGTAAAGAAAGTTTTGATACTGTTCTTAAAAAATATTTTTCCGAGCCTTACACTTTGGATTCTGTCCAGCCTATGCGCGAACTTTTCCAAAGTCTGAAACGAACCAATTTCGAAGTGTTTTTGGCTTATCTAAAAAACAATGAAGAAATAAAGAACAATTTCCGAGACTATTTATTTATTCTTTTTTCGAATAAATCTTTTACAAAAGCTCTTACAGATGCCAATATTTTATCAGAAAACGCCTTCTTTCCAGAGCTGAAGAAAAGAATTTCATACAAATTCCTTCCGCCTGTAGAGGACGAAAATACCATTTCGTACATTATTTCCAAGGTTTTATTTAATCCTAAATCTGATTCGAACTACATAAAAAACATCAACCCAGAGGACGGAAGCGAGTTTTTCAAACTGATGGAAATAGAAAAAATCAGCACTCTTCCGAAAGTAAAAAAAGAGCTGCTTATTTCCGCTAACATACTGGCGCTGAGAAGTGTAGGAAACGCACTAGAAGCAGGAATTGCAAAGATGGTTCCTGAATATAAAAACTTTGACAACCCATTTGTAGCCCTTCAGAGCGAATTGGACTCTCTCATCGGGCGTTTCAAAAAAGATAAAGATCTACAAATAGACTCTAAAGATGTTGAATATAAGCAAATTAAAATCTATCTTCAGCAGTGTTTAGATTTCGTAGATAAAGCTTTTAAAAACGCTTCTAAATTCGGTATTTCTAGTAAAATCAACCAATCCCTGCTCAAAATCCGCCAGCAGTTAAGGAGAATTCAGGATATTATTCCTATTCTAGTGGTTGATACTGAGGAAGATATATTAACCAACTCTAAAAATCTAGTTTCCAATACATTAAAATATAATTCACACCGAAACAATGTCCGTGAACTCATCGATGACAGCACGAGGCTCATCTCTCACCTCATCACTTCCCACACAGCAGAAACGGGAACTCACTACATCGCTACCTCATCCAAAGAATACCTGAAAATGTTCTGGAAAGCGAGCGGCGGTGGGATTATCGTAGGTTTTCTATGTATTTTCAAAATGATGATGAGCTACAGCCACGGAAGCGAATTTTCCCACGCAGTGCTGTATTCACTGAACTATGCTTTTGGATTTATCATCATTTATCTGCTTGGATTTACTTTGGCTACCAAACAACCAGCGATGACCGCTGCCACGATGGCAAAAGTCCTCTCTGATGAAAGCAGTTCTGATAAAAATTACAAGGAATTTGCTAACCTCGTTGCTAAACTTTCGCGAACGCAGTTCATCGCTTTCGTGGGAAATGTCCTTTGGTCTTTCCCTGTGGCACTGGCTATCATCTACGGAATGGACTGGTTTTTAGAGAAAAACTTCGCTGTTGCAAAGGCTGATAAACTTCTGAAAGATCTCAACCCTATCGAATCCAAGGCGATTCTTCATGCTTGTATCGCTGGATTTTTCTTGTTTATTTCTGGGATTATTTCTGGAAATATCAGCAACAGCTCTATTT
>CAUQOP010000172.1:0-3122 GCA_963519505.1 uncultured Flavobacteriaceae bacterium
AGACCAGCTTATTCCTATTTATCTCAAAAAAATAGAGAAAAAAACAACATAAATTTTTTTAAATTTAACTTTAAGGCTTTAATTTAATCTAAAGAGTAAAATAGGATTTGAGTTCAAGTTTCATAACTGAAAATAGGAAAAACAATAAAGTTTAATTTAAAAACGGAGAAACCACATAGATTTTATTTATGTGGTTTTTCATTTAAGAAAGTTTAAATTTGCAAAAATTTTAAAAACAAATGGCAAAAATTATACGAATTCATCCAGAAAATCCACAGGAAAGACAGATAAATGAAGTGGTGGAAACCCTGAAAAAAGGCGGATTGATAGTCTATCCATCAGACACGGTCTATGCTCTCGGATGTGATATCAATAACCTGAAAGCAATGGAAAAACTAGCCCAGCTGAAGGGAATAAAATTAGAAAAGTCCCATTTTTCCATTATTTGTAATGACCTGAGCCACTTGTCAGAATTTACAAAACCGATAGAAACTTCCACATTTAGACTTTTGAAAAGCAAACTTCCTGGAGCATTTACTTTTATTTTAGAAGCCAATAAAAACTTACCTTTGGCTTATAAAGGACACAAAACCATAGGAATACGCGTTCCAAATCATTCCGTGCCACAGATGATAGTGGAAAGTCTTGGCAACCCGATAGCTTCCACCTCTATAAAAGATGATGATGAGGTGATAGAATATTCTACCGACCCTGAGCTTATAGCCGAAAAATACGATAAAAGCGTGGACATCGTGATAGATAGCGGCTGGGGAGAGCTGGTGCCTTCTACGATAGTAGATGTGACACAGGGAATACCAGAAATTGTCCGACAGGGAAAAGGTGAATTATAGGAAAATAAAAAAACTCTCGTATTTACGAGAGTTTTTTGTTTATTATAAAAATTCTATATCCTTAGAATGAGGAAGAATTCCTTTGACATCATAAACAACACCATTTTGGGATAGAAGTTTAGATAAGTCTAAATCCAAGAATTCTTTGTGAGCCACTCCTAGAACTACCGCTTCGTATTTATCTGAAGGAAGTGTTTCTAAGCTGTCTATTCCATATTCATGTTTTACTTCGCTAGGATTAGCCCAAGGATCGTAAGTAGTCACTTTAATACCGAAATCTTCCAAAGCAGTGATTACATCGATGATTTTAGTATTTCTGACATCAGGGCAGTTTTCTTTGAAAGTTACTCCCAGCATAAGTAGTTTAGCTCCGTTGATTTGGATATTTTTCTTAATCATTGCTTTTACCACTTGCTCAGCAACATATTTTCCCATAGAATCATTCATTCTTCTTCCTGCCAAGATGATTTCTGGATGGTAGCCGTACTCCTGAGCTTTTTGAGCCAAATAATATGGATCCACACCGATGCAGTGCCCACCTACAAGACCTGGTTTGAAAGGAAGGAAATTCCATTTCGTTCCAGCGGCTTTCAGCACATCGTGAGTGTTGATATCCATTAGGTTAAATATTTTAGCCAATTCATTTACGAAAGCAATGTTGATATCTCTTTGTGAGTTTTCAATCACTTTGGCAGCTTCAGCAACTTTGATCGTTGGAGCAAGGTGCGTACCTGCTGTAATCACAGAAGAGTATAAGTCATTCACCACTTTACCGATTTCTGGAGTAGAACCAGAAGTTACTTTTAGGATTTTCTCCACGGTGTGTTCTTTGTCTCCTGGGTTGATTCTTTCAGGAGAATAACCAGCGAAGAAATCCACATTGAATTTAAGTCCAGAAACTCTCTCCACCACAGGGATACAGTCTTCCTCAGTAGCACCAGGGTAAACCGTAGATTCGTAGATGACAATATCACCTTTTTTAATCACTTTCCCTACCGTTTCACTCGCTTTTACAAGTGGAGTAAGGTCTGGGCGATTGTTTCTATCCACAGGCGTAGGTACGGTGATGATGTATATATTGGCATCTTCTATATCTTTTAGGTCAGCAGAGCAGAAAAGCCCATTGGTACCAGCATTGAAAGGGTTTTCTTTAACCAAGGCTGATTTTAGAAGGTCATCAGATACCTCCAAAGTTTCATCATGCCCTGCGTTTAGTTCTGTGATTCTTTTTTGGTTGATGTCAAAGCCAACCACAGGGAATTTAGTGGCAAATAACCTTGCCAATGGTAGTCCTACATAACCAAGTCCAATAATTGCTATTTTATGATTCATATTATATATTTTTATATTTTATTTATTTCACACCTTTAAAAATTCTATGATACAGATATCCCCATATAGTAGGGTGGTACCAAAGAATAGATTCTAGATTTCTTTCTTTTTGGGAAGATAGTGTTCCGTTGAAAAAGTTTTCTATTGCTTTTGTGAGCAGTTTGATGCCGCTAGCCAGCTGGATAAGTGGGTAAGTGGAGAAATCATCTTCTTTTGTGATTGTGATATTTTCTTGGTATATCACGCTTCCTGTGTCTATTCCTTTATCCACGAAATGCACCGTAACTCCATTGTTTTCAGCATCATTATTTACCAATGCCCAGTAGGCTCCATGAACGCCTCTATATTTGGGTGTGATGCCCGCATGAGTATTGATAAAAGGACATTCTACAGCAGAAAGCACTTTTTCGGATATGATTCTTGTCCCATTTACGATGATTAAATCAGGATTTATTTCCTTCAATAATTCTATAGTTTTTTTTGAATTTACAGATGAAACATTTATCGTTTTATCATTAGGAGTTTCCGCAGCATTCATGCCGTTTGCTTTCATGATTTCATCTCTTCTTTTTTTGGATGCGCTGCCTAAAAACTTACCGATAATCAGCTGGAATAAAATCTGCCCTACAACGGTGAAAATCCCCAATCTTTTTATCCTTCTTTTGATAAATTTTTTGGTATTTTCTTTGTCTTCCACAATGATTTTTTCAATGCCGAATCGACTATCCAATGCATTGAAAACGATTTTTGAGGAATCACCTTTTCCCGCTAAAATAACGATTTTTTTATCCTTCATTTTTCATCTTTGCTGCCAAACTACTCATCGTGTAGCTTTGGAAATTATACTTTTCATTTAAAAATTTATAATGTTGCAGGATTTTCTCTAAAAACTTGAAATTTTCCTCCATATTTGCCCCAAAATTATGAGGATGCCACCAT
>CAUQOP010000173.1:0-3115 GCA_963519505.1 uncultured Flavobacteriaceae bacterium
ACTTTAAATTTTCCCAATACCAATCTACAGCTTCTTTCAGACCTTGCGCGAAGATGTGGCTCGGCTGGTAGCCTAGATTTTTTTGAGCTTTTTCTATACTCGCCAATGAGTGAGGAACATCTCCCTGTCTGTTTGGACCATGGAGAATTTCCACTTTTGCAATTTCGTTGTCATAGGCAGAAAGGTATTCTTTCAGCAGTTCAGCCATTTCTTTGATGGTTGTTCTATCACCCACAGCTGTGTTGTATATTTGATTTAGAGCCTCTTCTTTATCAGTGATTAAGGCTAATAAATTCATCTGAATTACATTATCAATGTAAGTGAAATCCCTTGAATAAGTACCATCACCATTGATAGTTGGCGATTGGTGGTTGATTAGTTGGATTACGAATTTTGGAATTACCGCAGCATAAGCACCATTAGGGTCTTGTCTTCTTCCAAAAACATTAAAATATCTTAGTCCTATCGTATCAAAGTTATAAACTCTTTTGAAAACATCAGCATAAAGCTCGTTCACATATTTCGTGATGGCATATGGCGAAAGTGGTTTACCGATAATGTCTTCTACTTTTGGTAAAGATGTAGAGTCGCCGTAAGTAGAGGAGCTGGCAGCATAAACAAGTCTTTTTACGCCTGCATCTCTAGCCGCTACGAGCATATTTAGGAAACCGCCCACATTCACATCATTACTCGTGATAGGGTCGTTGATGGAGCGAGGAACAGAGCCAAGAGCAGCCTCGTGCAGAACGAAATCTTGTCCGTCACAAGCTTTTTTACAAGTTTCTAAATCACGAATATCACCTTCAATCAAAGTGAATTTTTCATTTTTGAAAAAAGGCTCAATGTTATGCCTATGTCCTGTAGCAAAGTTGTCCAAAACAGTAACCACAGCTCCTAATTCTAGTAGTTTTTCCACTAAATTAGAACCAATGAAACCAGCGCCGCCAGTGACTAATATTTTTTTATTTTCTAATTTTTCTTTGAAATTCATCTTTTAAGTTTTTTTATTATATGTAATATTTTCTTAGAATATTGCAAAGATACGATTCTTTATTGGTTAAGTTTCTTTCTTTGAAATAATTTTCCACATCAGGAATGTTTATTTCGTAGCCAGAACCTGCCTTTATGAGAATGAGCTGAGGTTCTATATCTAGTTCTTTTTCAATGATTTCAAGAATTTCAATAATAGAATAATTGAAAGGATAAGCGATATTGACCACTTTATTAAAATTCTGATAATTGATAACTTGGAGAACTAAATTCTTAATATCCTCAGTATCAATGATATTCCGAGTTGCCTTTGTGTGGACATTTATTTTTTGGTGGTTTCTGACAGAACGAACCAAATAGTTCATTAGTAGATTGGGATTTCCTCCTTTTCCAACGGCGTTGCTTAGCCTTAAAATTAGATATTTTGGGCAGTTTTCAGCGATGATTTGTTCCATTCTTAATTTATGCAGAACATACTGGCTGTCAGCCTTTGAGGAATCATAGATGCTACAGGTGGAAAAATAGACAAAAAGTTTGTCAGGATTTTGTGTGAAAGTTTCCCTGATTAGGTCTTCTTCTCTTTGAAATTCAGATAGTTCTGTCTCCAAGGAGTTAGAAACTCCAGATGCGAAAAAAATAACATCTTCTCGGTCTACATCGTAGAATAGAGAAGCGATAAGTCCATTTCCTACAATCATTTTTTTGAAATTAGATTTTTATGTTATAATATTCGGCTACACTTTTATGCCCAATATGTAAAATTATTTCATCACCGATGCCCTCTTGGTTTCCACAAACACACCACTCAGTAGGTAGGTGGTAGGGAGCATATTTTGTGTCATGAGCGGCAAGCCACATGATACGAGAGTTGCGGGAAGGGTCTTTTAGTAAGATGTCGCAGCAGTTTTGATAATATTTTTCTGCTAATTCATGTCCTTTCCAAAGGGTCATCGGGCTTTGATTATAAGAATGCCCACAGCCGTTGCTCATGTCTGTAATGGGTTTAGTATCAAGTGACATTTCCATATCTTTTTTGACAAGATTTCTAGGAGTTGGAGCTGCACAAGAGCCAAACAACTCTGTAAGGTATATCAGTCTATATATTTCTTCTGAAAAAATGAACATATCAGAATCTATCAGGCATTTGAAATCCGCTGTGGATTCTAGTAAGCATTTGTATTTATAGTAGCCCGTCACTCTATACATGTATCTTGGGTGGTCTTTGTCTAAACCTTCTGGGTGAGCCACTTTTTTTAAGTTTACGCCTTCTACATTTAAATCAAAATCCGAATATACTGTATATGTAGCATTTGGGAAATACTTTTTTAGTGAAGATAATGATGGTTCTAACCTGTCCTGATTGCTCAGTTCATTCCCACCTGCATTTGTGCGGTTTTCTCCAAATTCACAGAAACAAAACTCTATTGATATATTTTTGAGATAATCTTTGAGTTTTTCATCTTCTATGATGAAAGGTTTTAGATTTTTATAATTTTGTTCTGGGAATGAGGACTTTATCTTATTGGGAATAGCTTTTTTCTTTCCCAAAAGAACAGAAACAGCTTCTTGTATTCTATGTGTCAATTTGTTAAGCATTACCGAATAATTTTTTGATTTTATTTCTTGCAGGTATTTCTATATACTTATAGGAAAAATGAGAAGTTGTCATGACCACTACAAATGATAAACAAAAGAATACTGCATGACTTTTTATACCTGCTACACTAAGGATTTTAGTTAATATCATCCCAATAGGTATTTGTATAAGATAAAGAGCAAAACTGATTTCTCCTAAATAGATGAGGTGTTTATTGTTGAAAATCTTCGTTATCCTACCAGTGTTTAAAGTAATTAATAATATCAATCCTCCAAATGTTATTGAATGAAAACCATTATGAATAAATAGATTTCTAGTAAGATAGATAAGAAGTATAGTAGCTAAAGTTCCTATGATTACTGGTATATCATAGTTTCCAGCCTTAAAATTGAATAAATGCATATTTTGAAATACCAATCCAAAAAGTATCCCTACAAGAAAAGAATTGAGATGTAGAAAAGGATTGTATTTCAAAAAATATCTATCCAGAGAGTTGTGTCCTCCATAATATTCCGAAAAATAGAAGAT
>CAUQOP010000174.1:0-3112 GCA_963519505.1 uncultured Flavobacteriaceae bacterium
CTGTAGTTCCCACCACTATTCTATCGCCCAGACCTAAAGCCAAAAGCATCTCTGTCATATGAGGTGTAAAAAGAGCCGCACGCTGTGGTGGTGTAGTGATGGATACTTTTAAATCTCTAGTTCCATCATGATAGATGTATTCTACTTTTTCCATTTTTGGAGCGTTAGTTTGAGCCTTATTACTCCCTGATTCTTTCTTCCCTGAGCAAGAGACAGCAAGTAGCCCCAATGCTATTGAATACCAGATTTTATTCATATTTTATAAGTTTAATTATTTAACTGCTATAATTCTAAACATCGGTGCATAGGCATTGATTTCCTGATGCTCCTTGTCATAGACCTCATCATTAATATTATAATCAAAAGCCATTTTAGAAAACCCTAAATCCAAAAGACAATTAACATCCCAAGCTGGCCTTCGCTCTTTGGAAAGCGGAAGCGTTTTTGCGATATTTTCCATTCGTGCTTCCATTCCCTCTGGCAAGGCTTCTTGGAGTTTCTTGTCTGGGTGTTCTTCGTGGTATTTTTGAAGATTTTCATCAAAGAGATAAGAATACCAGTTGGAATCAAAATTTATCATTTTCCCTCCCTTTTTCAGTACTCTTTTCCATTCTTTGTAAGCATCTTTTGGGTAAGGAAGATTCCAAGTCACATTTCTAGTGACAATCACATCAAAGGTATCATCCTCAAAAGGCAGCTGTTGCGCATCCAGCAGCTGGAAATTCACCTTCGCGCCGAATTTCTGTGCATTCTGCGTTGCCTGCTCTATCATTCCTTTACTGGAATCTACTGCGGATACTTCAAAATTGGGATTTCTTCCCAGCAGCACAGCAAACATCCCAGGCCCTGTCCCGATGTCTAATATCTTCAGTTTCTGGTTTTTATCAATATCTCCATAGAGAATATTTTCCCAGTTCTGGGCATTGTCCCCATAAAGCTCCTGCAATGTAGAATCGCTGTATGTTTTGGAACGCTCTGTCCAGTAATCTCTGATCATTTCGCTTATTTCAGCCATTTTTTCTTTTATTTAGTGTTAAAAAAGTACAATTTGTTAGCAAAATTAAAAATAAAAATTATACGATGCCGATTTCAAATACTGATATTTATCACTAAACTTTATAAAAATATGCTGCTCAGAAAATAAAATTCCTCTCAGCTTTTCGGCTAAGAGGAATTGAGTAAAATTTATACTTTTAATTAAAGAGAAACTCTTACGAATCTTACTACTTCAAGGTCTGGATTTACAGATTTCACATATTGAGAAACCTTCATATCTCCGTCTTTGATGTAGTTTTGGTCAAGCAATGCTTTCTCTTGGTCTAGAGAAGTGTTATCGCTGATGAATCTCTGAACTTTACCAGGTAAGATTTTGTCCCAGATTTGTTCTGGTTTACCTTCAGCTTTCAATTCAGCTTTTGCATCTTCTTCTGCTTGTTTTAGAACTTGCTCTGTCAATTGTGCATAAGAAACATATTTAGGAACATTTTTCAATGGTTTCCCAAGTCTTACAAGCTCCTCGTTATCTTTCTCAATTGCTGCAATTCTTGCATCTGTTTCTGCTGCTATAAACTCAGGAGAAAAATCTTTGTAAGAAAGAACTTCTGGGCTCATAGATGCTACTTGCATACTGATGTTTCTCGCTGCTTCTGCTGCTCCGTCTACTTTAGCAGATAATGCTGTGATGGCTGCGATTTTGTTTCCTGCGTGGATATAAGCCGCCAAGAAAGGTCCTTCAATTCTTTCAAATGCACCGATTTCTATTTTCTCTCCGATAACTCCTGTTTGCTCGATTAGTTTTTCAGCAACTGTAATTCCGTGGAAATCAGAAGCCAAGAACTCTTCTTTAGAAGCGTAGTTCATTGCCTGTTCTGCTAATTCGTAAGCCAATTCTACGAAAGCATCGTTTTTAGCAACGAAGTCCGTTTCGCAGTTTAGAGAGATGATAGCACCTAGTGTGTTATCTTCGTTTACTCTTGCGATTACAGCTCCTTCAGTAGATTCTCTATCTGCTCTATTTGCTGCGATTTTTTGTCCTTTTTTTCTAAGGATTTCGATAGCTTTTTCAAAATCCCCTTCAGCTTCTACCAAAGCCTTTTTGCAGTCCATCATTCCTGCACCTGTCGTGTTTCTTAGTTTAGCTACATCTGCTGCTACTGGTGTATACATAATTATAATATTTTTTATATTTTTGTAGATAATTAGTTGGCAAAGATACAAATTTTTATAAAGATGAAAAAAACGATTTTACTTCTTTTAGGATTTCTGTCTGCTGGTATATTCGCTCAGTCCCAACATACCATAGAAATGACAGAAAAATCCAATGATCCTAAGGTGGTTGCAAATTTCATTGTAAACTATCCTACCCACCCTAAAACTCCTGAGTTTAGAAGAAAGTTAGCCCGTTTAGGAAGCAGTAGTTCTTCAGCACAGACCTCGACTTCTCATCAATCCAACAACCATAGAAGCCACCAAGAGACTGCTGAGGAAGCTACCAGAATACTTAATGGAAGCAGCAAAGGAAACAGTGCGTATGTAACCGTCAAGAACCTATCAAAATGCCCTATTGTAGTAAATTTTACAGGGAAAAATAATTATCATATTAATGTCGCAGCAAACTCTACGGGAAGAATGTCTTTAAACAAAGGTTCATACACTATTTCTTCCGTGGTATGTGGAGGAAAATACCAACAATCAAGAACCATCAATGCTGATTATCAACTAACATTAGGCGTGAAATAAAAATAAAAAAGCTGGAAAATTTTCCAGCTTTTTTATTTAATTATCCTTTGTATTGTCCCATTGCTACAAATTTTTCTTGTCTTTGTGTAGCAAGTTCATCTTCAGTAAAGCCTTTATATGCTTTTATATTCTTTAAAATTGTATCTTTCACATTAGCAAATGCTTCTGTTGGGTCGTAGTGCGCTCCTCCAAGCGGTTCAGTGATGATGCCGTCTATTAACTTTTCTTTGAGCATATCTTGTGCTGTAAGTTTCAGTGCATCAGCAGCAGTTTCCTTGTACTCCCAGCTTCTCCAAAGAATAGAAGAACATGATTCTGGCGAAATCACTGAATACCAAGTGTTTTCCATCATATAGACCTTATTCCCTACACC
>CAUQOP010000175.1:0-3110 GCA_963519505.1 uncultured Flavobacteriaceae bacterium
TTGACCCTTGCTCCGCTGGTAAATTAGAAAATTGATTACCTGTATTTATGCTATTTTTTACACTCACATTACTTACCGTGACATCAAAATATTCTGTTGGTAATGTTTCTCCAACTTTCTTAAATGTTGCTTTTTCTTCTGAATTCACAGCAGCTGCTTCTGTGGTTGATTTTTTATCCTTTCCACTGCCAATTGCGATAAATGTAAAGAAAGCAAATGTTGATATAGATGCTATTTGTTTGATTTTTTTATTCATTTTCTTTGATTTATAAAATTAAAAATTATTGTTTTCCTAAAAATTAAAAAAGGTAAAATACTTCCTATAAAATAGAAGAATACATCAATTATATCAAAAGTCCCTTGAATAAATCCAAAATATTGTGCTATTTCTAAACTGATAGAAACTATCGGAATTAGAATTATCCAAAAAATATTACTCTGTGAAATATTTCCTCTCCAGATTCCCAAAATTAGGCTGATATAGGAAAAACTCCATAACCCATCTGGTAAAGAAAACAATATCCAATGAGGTATATTTTCTGCCCATTTTATAGATTCTTTTCTCAAGGATGAGTTCAAAAAATCTATACCGAAATATTTGAGCCAAGAGAAAACTTTTAGACTTGATGTTCTGAATAGAATATAAATCACAGTCCCTAAAAATAAACTAATAAAACTACTAATAATAAACCTACTATTCTTTTTAATCATAGTATATTTATTGTGATGAATATTCCCTATGAGATATTTCCAAAATAAAGTAAACTTGAAACAAATCCAATCAAAAATTTTGGATGGTTTTCTAAAATTAAAGTGTAACATATATAAATATTTGGGTTATACCAATAAGAAAGGGTGTGATTACATCGCCCTAAACTCTGGTCACTGGTATAACCAACTCTGAATACGAAGTAAAACACACCCAAACGGGTGCATTTCACAGGTCATCATTTCAGAGTTTAAAATATTACCAGTATTTTGAGTTTAGAAATGAACTGCCTAAATGCAATTTTATGTCTATATGTTATCTACACTTACTTTTATCTTATTAATTTCTTTTTTTTTGTATTTGTTTGATGACAAATATACAAATTATCAATCAATTATCCAAAATTCACTTTGCCAAAGAATTAACATATCTATCATAAAGTATCAGCACTTGAGAGGCAGAAAAATTATAACCTCTGCTGGTTTTGAAACCATTATCATTGAGTTGTTGTGCGATTTTAGTATAAGATTTTCCCGTCTCTCGGAGGGAAACAATCAGAGCTGTAGCCTTGCGGTTATTTTCATTGTTAAGAGCCTTATTTTTCATTGCTTCAGCTCCTTGTTTTTGAGCTTCATAGGTGAGGTTTTTCGGATTACCTAACTTTTTACCTTTATTTCTCAATTCCTCCAATGCAGCTATTGTTCTTTTGCTTATCAATTCTCTTTCTTCTTGTGCTAAAACTGCCATTATTCCGATGGTTAAGGAGTTCGCCTCTGGCATATCACAACACTTGAAATTCACTTGGCTATCCTTCAATAAAAAGATAAACCCAGCGTTACGGCTGAGTCTATCCAGTTTGGCGATAAGTAATATCGCACCCATATTTTTGCAATGTTCTATAGCTTTTTGGAGCTGTGGGCGGTTGTTGTTTTTGCCACTTTCCACCTCCTCATATTCTTCCAGTAAAATATCATCGGTTTTCAGGTGGTGCTTTACCATCGTTTTTTGAGCTTCCAATCCTAATCCAGAATTTCCCTGCTTTTGGGTAGAAACTCGGTAATAAGCAATGTATCTGTTCATTTTTATTAAATTTAATGAGAAGTTTAAACTTCAAACTTATTGATTTATAATGTTTCTTAAATGCTCGTTTATGCCTTGTAATGTTTTTTAGGAATTGCATAGCCTCTGTGTCTTCCTTTTGTAGAAAGGTAGAAAATTGTAGAGGAAGCATTTCCCATTGCAATCAGATTGAGCAGACTTGCCTCTGACAAATCACTCAGAAACTCCAAAATAATCCCATAACTTTCTTTATATTTTTCGCAAGTTTTGAGCCAATGATAATGTGTAGCTCTCCCAATTTTTGCCATTTTGGAGGCTGGTCTCACAATACCGAAGCTATGTTTTAGAGCTGTAAGCATACGGATTTGCTTAAAACTGAGCGAGGATTGGTGTAATATTTCCTCTGCTAAAAAATCTCGGTGTAATTGTTCTAAATCAAAAATTTGTGTTTCAGCCATTCTTTTCATTTTTTTGTCAAACTTTAGTTATTTTTCCAAAAAGTGTCTAATTTGTATAAGTTCCTCTGATTTATCATTGTATCTTTTGTTGATGAGGTCACAATCTTCATTTAGGAAATCGCAGGGCATTGTCCAGTAAGACAACGATTTATAAGTCCAAACTCTATAAATCACCCCTTCAAATTCCTCCAACTCTCCAAAATATCTGATATGATGAACTAACTTCAAAAACATATTTTCACTCTCGTTTTCCTCTGAAAAATCACGGCGTAGCGTATAAAAATGCGGATTTTCCTGCATTGTTTTCGCAAATCGCCACTGCATTTTTTCCAGTGTTTCGCCCACTTCTTCATCACTCAATCCAAAATGTCCTCTGGATTGATAAATATCCGTTTCCCAATATTCTTTCTGTTTCTGATAATCAATTCCTTTTTCCTTTTGAATGGAAAAATTTTGAGGCAAATTTTCAAGCAGAAAATACAGTAAAATATGCCGATAACAAAACTCTTCCTCCTTTCCATAGCCTAAAATAACGGCTTTTTGAGTGTTATTCTTTTGACAAAGTTCTGTGATTTCCTGTAAGATTTTTTCTGCTCCTTTTTTCTCTAATCTTTTTTGGTAAAGCATATAACAAGCTTTAAAATCTTTTGCTCTCTGATTTTCAAACATTCTGAAAATACTTAAACCTCTTAATTGCTCAGTTTCTACCGAAATACTTTTGTCTTTGGAGTAGAATTTTCCTACACAACTGATAGGTGCATAACCTATATAATTTCCATTTCTAAACTGTTCAAAATATGCAGTAATTATCTCTAAATCAATATCTTTCATACCTTAAAGATACTAAAATTTTAGGGTATAACAAAATTTATTCTATACTTTTT
>CAUQOP010000176.1:0-3103 GCA_963519505.1 uncultured Flavobacteriaceae bacterium
AAATAAAGATTTTGACTCTGTAAAAGCGGGTACTTTGGGAGAATTGTCCCTTTCTATCTTGTCAAAAGAAGCTCGTGTAGTTCAGCTGCAAAAAATGCTCAATGTAGGGCTGCTTAATAAAGATGCGACAATAGTAGGGCTGTCCATGAACTATCCTAATGTGGATAAAGCCAAAGACATCATCGATAATCTGGTGGTGGCCTATAACCAAGATGCAATCAGTGATAAAAACTCTCAGTCAAAAGAAACAATGAAGTTCATTGAAGGGCGTATTGAGGTGATATCCAGTGAGTTGCAAAGCGTTGAAAATGAGAAAGAAAGGTTTAAGGAAAAAAACCAACTGACAGACATAGGAGTAGAAGCCAAACTTAATTTGGAAACTAGTGCTCAGTCCAGAGCTAAGCAGCTTGATATAGATGCCGAAGCACAGATGGTGGATGGTATGATAGGCTATCTCAATAACAAGGGAGCGTATCAGGTGCTGCCATCAGCGGTAGGACTTACAGACCCTACGGCTTCTGCGGGGATAGAATCTTATAATCGTTTGGTTTTAGAAAGAGACAGATTGTTAGCATCAGCTACGGAAAATCACCCAGCAGTCGTTAATGTATCTCAGCAGCTAAATGAGCTAAAAGGCTCTATCATGCAGAGTTTGCAAAAAACTAAAACGAACTTGAAAATAGCAAGTTCTGAGCTACAAATGGAGCAAAACCGAGCAAATGGGAAAATTTCTAAGTTACCAAACATAGAGAAATTATTCAGAAATATAGAAAGACAACAGCAGATTAAAGAGCAGTTGTATTTATTATTATTGCAAAAAAGAGAAGAATCAGCCATTTCATTAGCTATCACAGGTGATAAAGCAAGGGTGATAGATGAGGCGTATTCTTCTGATGTGCCAGTGTCTCCTAAAAAGTCTATAATATTGATGGGAGCGCTGCTTTTAGGTTTGATAATTCCGTTTTCTTTTATTTACATAAAATAACTTTTGAACATCAAGATAAAGACAAAACAAGATGTGGAGAGACTTTCTTCTACACCTGTTTTAGCGGAGTTGCCGAAAGTAGAAAAAGGTCAGTCCGAACTGGTGGGAACGAACGATTCGTCCTTGATTGCGGAAGCCTTCCGATTATTGGTTACCAATATGAACTTTATTCTTCCTAAAAAGGACGAAGGAAAGGTGGTTTTTGTGACCTCTACAGTGAATGGAGAAGGGAAAACCTTTACTTCTGTTAATTTAGCTCAGACATTGTCCACGCCTAGAAAGAGAGTGATTTTGATAGGTTCAGACATTAGAAATCCGCAACTTCAAAGGTATAATAATAAAGCAAGAAAAGGTGTGGCAGGACTTACAGAGTTCCTATATAATGATGAAACTACTATAGAAAGTATCATACATAAATACGCTTCTGATTCATATTTAGATGTGATTTATTCAGGAAGTATTCCACCAAATCCAGCCGACCTTCTGACGAATGGAAGGTATGAACTTCTATTGGCTGAGTTGAAAAAGAAATATGATTATATTGTCATAGACACGGCACCATTGATGCTTGTGACGGATACGCTATTACTAGCTAATCTAGCGGATGCTACGATCTATATCATGCGTTCTGAATATTCGGAAAAAGCATTGATAGACTTTGCAAATAAGAACATCAGGGAAGGAAAAATCAAAAATGTTGGATTTGTTCTTAATGATGTGGAGAAGAGCAATTTTGGGTATAGAAACAAGTATGGCTATGGCTATTATGCGGAAGGAAAAACTTGGTTTGACAGACTTAAAAATAAAATAAAGCATATCATCAGTAGAAGCAGAAGGTGGTAACAAATGACAACTCATGTATCGGCATGCGATAACAATAATAGATAAGTATAAACAATATTTCCCTGTAATAGTCAAATTATTAGGGTCGGGATTGCTTACTTCATTGGGATTTGTGCTGTTGTCTTCGGGGAAATTTGATTATATATCTAATGAGCTGTCAGTCAGGATATTGCTTTTTATTCAGTTTCAAATAATAGGAATTACGATTTCCAAATATGGGCTGGATAGTTTGGTTTTTGCAAAAATGATAGGAAATTCCAATAGTGTGTATGATCCTCTGGAATACATAAAAAAAAAGGGAATTTTATTATCTATTCTGTGTGCAGGTGTTTATGCGATAATGTATGATTATACCTACGCGTTCGTTATTTTTTGCACGATAGTTTTTGATGTTTATAGTGTGGTGGCTATTGTCCAGATGAATGTGATGAAACACTATAACTACGCACTTTTTGCCAATATAGCAGCTTATCCTCTTTTTTTTGGAGTTCTTCTTGTCAGTTCGCTTTTCTTTGAATACAGCTATGTGCAAATGATAGCGCTCTATGCAGTGTGTATTTTTCTGAGGTTTTTGCTTTCATGGATTTTCATCATGAAAAAGAAGAAAACTGAGAATATAGAACTGATGAAACTAGAAGTTCCGTTTAGTTTGGGAATTCAGCAGATTTTGAATTTTAGTTTATTTAAAATAGACCAAATCATCATTTCACTTGGAGCTGTTTTAGTGGTCTTTTTTGGAATTGCGGGTCAGGATATTCAGCAGATTTTATTTTTATCCAAATTCCCAGAGCTGGTTTCAGGAGTTTTGGTTTCACTGTCATTTTTGTATGCACCATATTTGATTATAGAAAGCAGGGAAGGACTGATAGCGGTTTTGAATAAATACAAATGGATTTTGGTGCTTTATGGAGTGGGGCTTACAGTTGCTCTTTGGGTTTATACACTGATTTGGCGAGGTGAGGCGGATTTGGATATAGTTTATGCTGTTTCTTACCTTATAGTTTCTGTGTTGGCTGTGTTTGTGAATATGGTTACATTGGGGTATTTAAAGAAAAACGAGGTAAATATATTAGTTAAAAATCTAGTGATAAGCAGCGGTATAGGAATTGTTTTTTTGCTGATTATTCCTTTTTTAGGGATGGGGAGATATATGGTTTGTAGTGTTCCTATACAGATTCTGTTTTTCTTAGCTTTAAGATTACAAAATAAAAAATGAAAATTCCATCTATACATAATGAATTATATGGTCAGACTAACTTGTTAGATATAGTGCTG
>CAUQOP010000177.1:0-3098 GCA_963519505.1 uncultured Flavobacteriaceae bacterium
ATTTTGGATTATGAGATAATAAAATTTAATTTTGACTTTATGAATAATAAAGGTTTGGTTATAGCCATTGATGGATTTTCATCCACAGGAAAAAGTTCTATTTCTAAAGTAGTAGCAGATACTCTAGGACTTATCCATATCGATACAGGAGCCATGTATAGGGCGATTACGCTTTTTGGGCTGAGAAATTTCAAAGATGAAAAACGAGAGATAGATTTGCCTAAACTGCTTCAGAATTTGAATGAAATTTCATTAGAATTTAGAGAAAATAGCGGGAAATTGGAAATTTATCTAAATGGAGAAAATGTAAGTAAGGAAATCCGTACTACGGAAGTCTCTGATAATGTCAGTTTTATAGCAAAACAGCCCGAAGTAAGGGAGCGTTTGGTGGTTTTACAAAGGAATATTGCAGAAAAACAAGGCGTGATTATGGATGGCAGGGACATAGGAACGGTAGTTCTGCCCAATGCAGACTATAAATTTTTCCTTACTGCAAGCCAATGAGCGTGCAAGGAGAAGATTTTTGGAGCTGCAAAGCCTCGGTATAGAGACTACTATAGAAGAAGTGAAAAAAAATCTCATAGAAAGAGACCGAATAGACAGCGAAAGAGAGATTTCTCCTCTGAAACAAGCTGAAGATGCGATACTTATAGACAATACAAACCTAAATAAGGAAGAAACCATAGATTTGATTTTATCATACATTAAGAAATAATTAACAGAAAATAATTGTTTGTTTGGTATATTTATTGTAATTTTATCGGAGTAATAGCAAAGGGCTATTCAGAGATAAATATTAACATTTAAAAAATTTACTAAAATGTCAAGAGAAAGAAATTCAGGTATTGTGCTAGGTATATTAGCAGGTGCTGCAATAGGTTCATTATTAGGTGTATTATTTGCTCCAGAAAAAGGAGTAGAAACTAGAAGAAAATTGAGAAGAAAAGCTGAAGATTTGAGAGACGAGGCTTTGGATCACTACGAGCATCTTTCTGAAAAAGTGAAGCATGGTGCAGAAAAAGTGGTGGCTAATGTGAAAGAAAGCTATGAAAACTATAAAAAAAATAGTTAGTCTCCAAAAGACACAGAAATTTAATAGTAAGATGATTTAAAAGAGGGGATTTATAAAAAGTCCCCTTTTAGTTTTCAAAAGAGAAAGGAAGATGATAGGCTTGTTTAAAAATTATATAGAAAAAAGAATCAGTCTCTTAAAACTAGAAACGACAGAAACTTCTGTCAAGGTGCTTAGTATGGCAGTATATATCCTGCTGATGGTCACTTTGGGGATTTGTTTCTTTGCGTTTTTCTGTCTGGGGCTGGGACTTGTGATTGGTAGTTTGCTGGGAAATTATGCTTATGGGATGCTTATCATGGCGAGCATATTTTTGGTAGGTTTGTTGGTGGTTTTTTCTCAGAAGAAAAATATCATAGAAAATCTGAAAGAGCGTTTGGTGAACATTATTTACAATGAAGAATAAGATGGGAAAAATAAAGAATTTTCAAGATTTAAAAAATCAAAAAGAAGAACTCAAAACAGAAATCAAAGAAATAGAATCTGTGCTGAGTTTTGAAAACCCAAGAAAAACCTTAGGGGTGATTACCAATGGAGTTACAGAGAAATATTTAGGCGGAATGATGGATTCTGGTTTAGTTCAAAATGCTTCTTTTTTGGCGAATAAATTTTTGCTTCCCTCTTTGGAGGCAGGTTCTGCTAAACTACTTACCAATGCACTCTTGAAAAGGGTAAGGCCTTCCATGAAAAAAACATTGATAGGACTAGGGGTAGCTGTCCTGACTCCTATTATCATTATGCAGATTAAAAAAAGACTGGATAATTTCCAGCAGAGAGAAACAGCAAAAAGTTTAAGTAAATTGATATAAATACTGAAAAAAACATCCATTTTGGGTGTTTTTTTAATTATCATAGGTTAATGTAAGCCCTATATAAGAGGTTTTATCTTTGTTCCATTAAAAACTTAAGATAATGGAAAATTATAAAACACCAGAACAGACAAAGATAGGGCATGTACATTTAAAAGTATCTAATTTGGATAAGGCGTTGAGTTTTTATCGAGATTTATTGGGATTGGAAGTAACTCAGTATTTTGGAGAAGATGCAGTATTTTTATCCGCAGGGGGATATCACCATCACATAGCATTGAACACTTGGTATTCTAAAGATGCACCGAAAGCAAGTCCAAACATCGTGGGGCTGTATCATGTTGCATTTCTTTACCCTACAAGAAGGGATTTAGCATTGATTGTCAAAAGATTGAAGGATAATGGATATCCAATTATTGGAGGAACAGATCATGGGGTTTCTGAGGCGATATATCTTACAGATCCTGATGGGAATGGAGTAGAACTCTATTGGGACAGACCAAAAGAACAATGGCCAAGGGCAGAAAATGACAACCTTATGATGTATCATGGATTCTTGGATATAGAAATGTTATTAAAAGAAATCTAATAAAATGAGTAAAAAAATAAAAGGCTGTTTTGATAATACAGCCCTTTATTGTTTAATTACTTGAATGATTTTCTGTGTGTTGTTACTCAGCACATACCTCATTAGGTATTTCCCTTGTTTCAGCCTGTCTACTCTTATTTCGGAATAGTTTGCGTTGATTTGGACATCTGCAACTACATTTCCCAAAATGGAATAAAATGTAGCAGATTTTATTTTTACATTAGGGTCAGAAGTTTTTAGGTATAAAAAATCCTTCGCAGGGTTCGGATAAGCGATAAGCTCCTTATCATTTGCTGTTTGTGATGATTTTCCTGTTTGAAAACTCTGAGCCTCCATCTGCCCAAAACCTATAATACTGAAAAAAAACAAAAATAAAAATTTCCTCATACTTCCAAAATCAATTTTTTATTCCTACAAAAATAATCAAAAAATACTAAAAACAAAAAATAATTAAAAATAAATTTCAACTATAAATTTACAAAAACCATTCCAAAAATAAGATGTATTAAATTAAAAATATTACTTTTGTTTCATGATTTTACGAGGAGACAATTTGATAAAAGAATACGGTCCTAAAAAAGTAGTAAAAGGGGTAAGTTTAGAAGTTCGCCTTTTTTCACTTCTAAAC
>CAUQOP010000178.1:0-3073 GCA_963519505.1 uncultured Flavobacteriaceae bacterium
GGTATAAGCCTTTTAAAATAAATATAAGTCCGTGTTAAAATCGTTTAACACGGACTTTTTTTCTTTACAATAGAAATTAATTACATATATCCCTTGTCAATTCAATATTTTGCATAGCTTTTTTATTGTAAAATTATGTAGTGACTAATATAGATTATATTTGAATTTGTCTTAAAGGACTAATTTTTTAGGCAAATAAGTAACATTCACAAAAAACAAAAATCTGAGAATTTTGCGTTCTCAGATTTGTAAAATATGTTTTTAGTGTAAAAAATGTCTCATTCCAGTGAGCAGCATCGGGATGCCGTGCTGATTGGCAGCCTCTATGCTTTCTTCATCCTTGATGCTTCCGCCTGGCTGGATGATGGCTTTTATGTCTTTTTCAGCGCAGAAATCCACCACATCACGGAACGGGAAAAAGGCATCCGAAGCCAGAACCAGCTCTCCGCCGAATTTCTCTTTGGCTCTTTCCACTGCCTGCTGTGTTGCCCAGATTCTATTGACCTGTCCGCCACCGATTCCCAGCGCCTGCGTTCCGTTAGAAACTACTATCGCATTGGATTTCACATATTTCACCACTCGCTGTGCAAAGAGCAGGGCTTTTCTCTGTTCCTCTGTCGGCTGTTTTTCGGTTACGGTTTTTATTTCCTCCGAGAAATGATTATCGCAGTCCTGCACCAGCAGTCCGCCATCTATTTTTACCCAAGTCTGTTTGTCCGAAACAGGGTTTTTGATTTTAATAATTCTAAGGTTTTTCTTTTGTCTAAGGATTTCCAGCGCTTTCTCCTCAAAATCTACCGCCATCACGATTTCAAGGAAAGTCTTCCCTAGCTCCTCCGCTGTGGCAGCATCCACCTTATAGTTCATCGCCACAATGCCTCCGAAGATAGAAACAGGGTCGCACTCAAAGGTTTTAGTATAAGTTTCCACCGCCGTATTTCCGATGGCTACACCGCACGGCGTAGAGTGTTTTACGGCGCAGCACACCATTTCGTTTTTGAATTCATTTACTACTTTCCAGCACAAATCCATATCGCGAAGATTATTGAACGAAAGTTCCTTTCCTCCCAATTGTTCAAAATCTTTCATCGCTCCATTTTCCACTGTTGAAACATAATAAGCTGCAGACTGGTGCGGATTTTCGCCATATCTTAAATCCGAAACTTTCTTATAAGAAGCATTCAGATACTGTGGGTATTCCTCCTCCAAAAGTATTTTGGAAATAGCCGCATCATAGGCAGAAGTAAGGTTAAACACCTTCCCTGCAAGGGTTTTACGAGTTTCCAAAGTAGTATCGCCCGAAGTTCCTATTTCAGATTTTACTTTCGCATAATCTTCCACATTGGTGATGACTGTCACAGATTTAAAATTCTTTGCTGCCGAACGAAGCATAGACGGCCCTCCTATGTCGATAAACTCCACCTTTTCATCCAAAGGAATATTCTTCCCTGCATTTTCGAAAAATGGATAAAGATTCACCACCACCATGTCTATCAGCTCTATTCCGTGCTCAGCTACTGTGTCCATGTGCTCTTTATTATCACGCACAG
This sequence comes from uncultured Flavobacteriaceae bacterium, assembly GCA_963519505.1. Lineage (GTDB taxonomy): Bacteria > Bacteroidota > Bacteroidia > Flavobacteriales > Weeksellaceae > JABCPE02. Next base: position 1,551 of record CAUQOP010000178.1, read on the forward strand.
CGAGAAGCCCTCCATGCACTTTTGGGTGAAGGGTTTTTACCCTGCCGTCCAGCATTTCTGGGAAATTGGTAACCTCATCTATCTGAATAGGACTAAGCCCAGCATCTTTCAGATGTTTGAAAGTTCCGCCTGTGGAGATAAGTTGGTAATTGTTTTTTTCTAAGAACTGAGCGAATTCCGTAAGTCCGCTCTTGTCTGAAACACTGATTAAGACTCTTTTTTTCATAGTTAAATTTAAGTTTCACAAAATTAAAAATAATAATTGGTTAATGCGAGTTTTAGAATTAAATATTCATATTTTTACAAATAAAAATTTTAATTAAAATGCTTATCAACCTAAAAAGAGTTTACGAAATCCCTAATGAAACCGATGGCTTCCGCGTACTGTCTGACCGCCTTTGGCCTCGCGGTATCAAAAAGGAAGAGTTGGATTTTGATTTTTGGGCAAAAGAAATCGCTCCTTCCACACTTCTGCGGAAAACCTATCACCAGACACTGGATTTTGATACTTTTAGCAGCGATTACCGAAACGAGCTAGAACAAAACACCGCCATAGATGCCTTTTTGGAGCTTGTTCATGACAAAAAAGTCCTTACCCTCCTTACCGCTGCCAAGGAAATAGAGAAATGCCATCTGCCTATTCTCAAGAGTTTTCTGCTTTCCAAATTACCCAATTAAACTTTATAAAAATTCCCTTCTCTATTTCAGAAAAGGGATATTTTTAGTCTTATAAGCTTTTACTAATCTTTCTGTTGTAGTTTTGTGGAAGAATAACCAGTTTTTCCCTTTTGAATGGTTGCTCTTTTCATATAGTAAAAAGAGAGTTAGTTAAATTTGTTTTAGCTTTTTTATTTAAAGAATAAATCTTCTTTTATCATCCATGTTTTAGTAAAATAGAAACTAATTAAATTAAAAATAAATACTAAAATAATAATTACTATTGCTGTATTTATAATTCGCTCGAATAATCTGCTGTATTTTTGTTTAATCATCTCAAGTTTACTAATGAATTCCTCTCCACAATTATTGATAATGGCTATATTAAACAAAAATATAGGAAACTGGCTGATTAAAATCCAAATAGTAAAGGCTATGATGGTAACTATTAGGTTTCCATTATGCCCGCACAACACAACTAAAGATATAAAAGCGGGATCAGGAAAGGCTGACAAGGTAAAAAGAAGCCCTGTGACAAACATATCCATCTGTGACCAGCCTGATGAGGTTTTTATTTCTTTCTTTTTATTATTTTCTGATATTAATCTTTTTATTAACCAATAAGATAGACCTAAAATTAATAATATATTCAATACTACCCAGACATAATTAGGAAGGAGACCAAAAAAATTGGAGAGGAAAGAGATATTATTCCCCAAAAAGACAGACATAAATGTTCCGCTAATAACGCTTCCAAATAAAACGGTAAGTTTGAAAGTTGTAATTGCTTTTTTATCATCATTTGCTGACAAGGCTACTATTATAATAGGAATCCCAAGTGGGTCAAATCCTTTAATTCCTAAAAC